>VBCJ01000215.1 GCA_005884335.1 Betaproteobacteria bacterium
TCGCGACATGTTCGACCAGGCGAAGAAACACGCCCCCTGCATCGTGTTCATCGACGAAATCGATGCGGTGGGCCGGCAACGAGGAGCCGGCTTGGGCGGCGGTAACGACGAGCGCGAACAGACGCTCAACCAGCTTTTGGTTGAAATGGACGGATTCGAGGGAACGACCGGGGTGATCGTCATCGCAGCAACCAATCGTCCCGACGTGCTCGATCCGGCGCTTTTGCGCCCCGGCAGGTTCGACCGGCAGGTGGTCGTGCCGCTCCCCGATATCCGCGGCCGCGAGCAGATTCTGCTGGTGCACATGAGGAAGGTCCCCGTGGCGCCGGACGTCAAGGCGGAAATCATCGCGCGCGGGACGCCGGGCTTCTCGGGCGCCGACCTCGCCAACCTCGTCAACGAGGCGGCGCTCTTTGCCGCGCGCAAGAACAAGCGCCTGGTGGACATGGACGATTTCGAGCGCGCCAAGGACAAGATCGTCATGGGCGCGGAGCGCCGCTCGATGGTCATGCCCGAGGAAGAGCGCAGGAACACCGCCTATCACGAGTCGGGACACGCGGTGGTGGCGAAGCTCCTTCCCAAGACCGATCCGGTGCACAAGGTCACGATCATCCCGCGCGGGCGGGCGCTGGGCGTCACGATGCAACTGCCCGAGCAGGACCGCTACAGCATGGACAGGGATCGCCTGCTCTCGACGATTGCCGTCCTCTTCGGCGGGCGCATCGCCGAGGAATTGTTCATGGGCCAGATGACGACCGGCGCTTCGAACGATTTCGAGCGCGCCACCGCTCTCGCCCGCAGCATGGTGACTCAGTGGGGCATGTCGGACGCGATGGGCCCCATGGTCTACGGCGAGAACGAGGGGGAGGTGTTCCTCGGACGCTCGATCACCACGCACAAGAACGTATCCGAGGTGACGATGCAGAAGGTCGACGCAGAGATCCGGAAAATCATCGATCAGCAGTTCGCGCTGGCCAAGAAACTCATCCTCGACAACCGCGACAAGGTCGAAGCCATGGCCAAGGCCCTGCTCGAGATGGAAACCATCGACGCCGACCAGATCCAGGACATCATGGATGGCCGGCCGCCGCGCCCGCCCAGGCCGCCCGCGCAGGCGCCGCAGCAGCCGCCTCAGGCGGGAGCGCCTGGCGCGGCCGAACCTGCACCCGTTTCTTAGCCCGTTCCGAGAACGAGGCCCGAAGCCTGCTTCGGGCTTTTTCATGTCTGCGGCTGTGACGGCTCAAAGTCTCCGCTGTGGCAGATTCCGCCTCGCGCTCGATCGCCCGCTCGTCGCGGGCGTGGTCAATGTGACGCCCGATTCGTTCTCCGACGGCGGGAATTGCCTCGAGCCGGGGGCCGCGATAGCGCATGCGCAACGGCTGATGGACGAGGGAGCGGACTTAGTCGATATCGGCGCTGAATCGAGCCGCCCGGGAGCCCGTCGCGTGTCGGCCGAGCAGGAACTGTCGCGGCTGATGCCGGTGCTCGACGGTCTCAGGGCTTGTCCGGTACCCATTTCCGTCGATACCACAAAGCCCGAAGTGATGCGCGCGGTGATCGGCGCCGGCGCGGCGATGATCAACGACATCGGCGCGCTGCGTGCACCCGGCGCGCTCGAAGCGGTGGCGGCCTCCGACGCCGGGGTGTGCCTCATGCACATGCGGGGAGAGCCGCGCACGATGCAGCGCGAGCCGCGCTACGGCGACGTGGTGGCGGAGGTCCGCGCGTTTCTCGCCGAGCGCGTCGCAGCGGCCGAGGCGCGCGGCATCGCCCGCGAGCGCATCGTCATCGATCCCGGCTTCGGTTTCGGCAAGACCGTCGAGCACAATTTCGAGCTGCTGCGCAATCTCCACCGGTTCGCCGAAATGGGTCTGCCCGTGATGGCCGGGTGGTCGCGCAAGTCGACCCTCGGCGCGATCACCGGCCGCGAGGTCGGTGATCGGCTTGCGGCAAGCATCGCCGCGGCTTTGCTGGCGGTTCAGCACGGAGCTACAATCGTTCGCGTGCACGACGTAGCGGCGACGCGAGACGCGTTTGCCGTGCTCGCCGCGATGGACGGGCACGGGGGCCGCGGAAAGCAATGAGCAGAAAGTATTTCGGAACGGACGGAGTACGCGGAAAGGTCGGCGAGGGGCCGATCACGCCGGAATTCGTCATGCGGCTCGGTTTTGCCGCTGGCGAGGTGCTGATGCGGCGATCGACGATGCCGAAGGGCGAGCACCCGGCGGTCCTGATCGGCAAGGACACCCGCATCTCGGGCTACATGCTCGAGGCCTCCCTTGAAGCTGGATTCGCCGCCGCAGGCGTGGATGTGATGCTGACCGGACCGCTGCCGACCCCTGCGATTGCCTATTTGACCCGGGCTCTGCGGTTGCAGGCCGGGGTCGTGATCAGCGCTTCGCACAACCCGTATCAGGACAACGGTATCAAGTTTTTTTCCGCAGAGGGCAGCAAGCTTCCCGACGGCGTGGAGATGGATATCGAGACCCGGCTCGACCGCCCGATGCACTGCAAGGATTCGGCGAGCCTCGGAAAAGCCCGCCGTGTCGAGGACGCCCGGGGCCGCTATATCGAGTTCTGCAAGAGCACGTTTCCCTCCTCGCTCGACCTTCGCGGAATGAAGATCGTGATCGACTGCGCGCACGGTGCGACCTATCACGTCGCTCCCCATGTGTTCCACGAGCTGGGCGCCGACGTCGAAACGATTGGAGCGGATCCCGACGGATTCAACATCAACGATCGGGCCGGAACAGTGCATCCGGAGGTCCTGCAGCAGGCGATTGCCGAGCACAAGGCGGATCTGGGCATCGCGCTCGATGGGGACGGCGACCGCGTGCTCATGGCCGATGGGGAGGGCCGGCTCTACGACGGTGATGAGCTCCTGTTCGTCATCGCGAGCGAGCGCGCGAAAGCCGGCGGGCTGAAAGGCGTCGCCGGAACCTTGATGACCAATCTTGCGCTGGAGCGCGCGCTGGAGAAAATGGGGGTTTCTTTCGCGCGCGCCAAGGTCGGGGACCGCTACGTGCTGGAACTGCTACAGGAAAAAGACTGGCAGCTGGGAGGTGAGAATTCCGGGCACATCATCTGCCTGGACAAGCACACGACCGGCGACGGCATCGTCTCGGCCTTGCAGGTGCTCTCGGCGCTGCGGACAGGCCGCGCAACCCTGGGGACCCTGTGCCGGGGACTCGAGCTCTACCCGCAGGAGCTCGTCAACGTGCGCGTGTCCAAGGATTTCGACTGGCAGAAGCAGCCGGCGGTCGCAAAGGCGAAACGCGAAGCCGAGCGCGCCCTCGGCAACGACGGACGGGTGCTGTTGCGTCCGTCGGGCACGGAGCCCGTGCTCCGCGTCATGGTGGAAGGCAAGGACGACGCAGAAGTGCGCCGCCTTGCCAGAATGATCGCCGAAACCGTGCAAGAGGCAGCCTAGTTTCCCCGGATGATCGCGCTGCTGCAGCGCGTCTCGCGGGCCGAAGTCAAGATCGAGGGCGAGACGCTGGTCGCTATCGATCGCGGAATTCTTGCGCTGGTATGCGCGGAGCCGGGAGACGATGAATCGACCGCCGAGCGAATGCTCGAGCGCCTGCTGGGCTACCGCGTGTTCTCCGACGGCGCCGGGAAAATGAATCTTTCGGTCGAGGACGTGCAGGGGGGCCTGTTGCTCGTTCCGCAATTCACTCTTGCAGCGGACACCTCCAAAGGCATGCGTCCGAGCTTTTCGTCGGCGCTCGCGCCCGATGCGGCTCGCACGCTCTTCGATCATCTCGTCGGGCGCGCGCGCTCGCGCTATTCCAAGGTCGCGTGCGGCCGCTTCGGCGAACACATGCACGTCGGTCTGGTGAACGACGGCCCGGTGACGTTCTGGCTGCGCGCCTCGCCCGCTCCAGGTCCTGACTCCGGAACACCCGCAAGACTCTGAATTTTCCAGCGTTTTCGATTGACCCTCGAAGCGATACGGCGGTAAAATCTCCCCCTTTTTGGCTCTCCCGAAACGGGATGCGCGCGAGGCTAGTCGCAGGCAACTGGAAGATGCACGGCAGCCTCGCAGCGAACGCACGGCTGCTGGACGCGCTCAAGGCGGGCCTTGAGCGAGCCGAGGGTCTCGGTTACGCGGTGTGCGCGCCGTTTCCATTCCTCCCGCAAGTCTCGGAGGCGCTGTCGGGGAGTCGGATTGCCTGGGGTGCGCAGAACGTTTCCGAGCACGACTCCGGACCCTACACGGGAGAGGTGTCGGGAGCGATGCTCAAGGAGTTCGGCTGCCGTTTCGCGATCGTCGGCCATTCGGAGCGGCGCGGCCTCTACGGGGAGGACGATAGTAGAGTCGCGGCCAAATTCATTGCGGCCCAGCGCGCCGGATTGGAGCCCATTCTGTGCGTAGGGGAAGCCCTGGCGCAGCGCGAGCGCGGCGAGACGGAAAACGTGGTCGCGCGCCAGCTCGATGCGGTGCTGGACGTCGCCGGGGTCGCAGCGCTTGCGAACGCCGTGCTCGCCTACGAACCGGTCTGGGCCATCGGCACGGGCAGAAACGCTACACCGCAGCAGGCCCAGGACGTGCACGCTTTCATCCGCAAGCGGATCGGAGCGAGCGACAGGGCCCTGGCCGGCAACCTGACGATCCTGTACGGCGGCAGCGTCAAGGCAAACAACGCCCCCGAGCTGTTCGCGATGCCCGACGTCGACGGCGGGTTGATCGGCGGGGCTTCGCTCGTGGCGGAGGACTTCATCGCGATCTGCGCCGCGGCGCAGAGATAACTCTGGAGAATGCAAACATGGATTTCTGGTTCACGCTGATCCTCATCGTCGACGTCATCGTCGCGCTTTGCATCATCGGACTCGTCCTGCTCCAGCACGGCAAGGGAGCGGACGTAGGCGCAGCTTTCGGAAGCGGCGCCTCGGGAAGCCTGTTCGGCGCAAGCGGCTCGGCCAATTTTCTTTCTCGCACTACGGCCATCCTCGCAGTCGTGTTCTTCCTCACGACTTTCGTGCTCGCCTACCTTGCGTCGAACAAGCCGCGTGTGGGCGGAGGCGTGATGGATGCGGTCAAGGAACAGCCGCAGCCGACGCAGCAAGCGCCCGCGTCCCAGACGACGCCCGACGCGGCGAAGGCGTCCGACGCGGCGAAATCGAAAGCAAACGAGGTGCCGAAGTAGTAAAATCGGGCGGTTGAGGACGGGCTCGTTTCCGACACGACGACGCATCAAGCCCAAATCATGCCGACGTGGTGAAATTGGTAGACACGCCGTCTTGAGGGGGCGGTGGCGAAAGCCGTGAGAGTTCGAGTCTCTCCGTCGGCACCAGGCAAAGGGGGACTTGGATCGGAAGCGGAGGACTTCCGGCCCAAGTCCTCTATTTTGAGAGGGGTATGGTTTCTGTGAGAGCGAGCGTGCGAGTGCGAGCCACCGGCACCGCGTCCTACTCTCAGGCCCGCGGCTGACCCGTGCTCGAGAACTACTTTCCGATCCTGCTGTTCATCGTGATCGCTTTTGTTTTTGGCGGCCTCATGGTCGCCGCGGGGACGGTGCTCGGGCCGCACCATCCCGACAGCGAGAAACTGTCCCCGTACGAATGCGGATTCGAGGCTTTCGAGGACGCACGCATGAAGTTCGACGTGCGTTACTACCTGGTTGCGATCCTGTTCATCCTGTTCGATCTGGAAATCGCGTTTCTCTTCCCCTGGGCGGTGACGCTCAACGAGATCGGTGGCCTCGGCTTCTGGTCGATGATGATCTTCCTCGCCATTCTCGTCGTGGGCTTCGTCTACGAATGGATGAAGGGAGCCTTGGAGTGGGAATAGCGATCCGAGCGGCGGAGCAGGCGGCGCCGAAACGTAGCGCCTCGGAACGTGCGCAGTGGAGGCGCCGCAGTGCGCCGGCTCCGCTGTGCAGCTGCGCAGGCACGGTCGCTCCGCCGGCGCCCCGTCTACGGACGGGGATGCGACCCGGCGAGGAGCGCAGCGCCGACGGCACGGGCTGGGGTTTGGGTCCACGGTTCGGAGGCGCTCAAAGACCGAAGGTGATTTATGGGTATTGAAGGAGTTTTCGAAGAAGGATTCACGACGACCTCGCTCGACAAGCTCATCAACTGGACGCGCACCGGGTCGCTGTGGCCGATGACGTTCGGCCTGGCGTGCTGCGCAATCGAGATGATGCACGCGGGCGCCGCACGCTACGACCTCGACCGCTTCGGAATCGTGTTCCGGCCGAGCCCGAGGCAGTCGGACGTCATGATCGTCGCGGGGACTCTGTGCAACAAGATGGCGCCGGCGCTTCGCAAGGTGTATGACCAGATGGCCGAGCCGCGCTGGGTGATCTCGATGGGCTCGTGCGCCAACGGCGGCGGCTACTACCACTACTCCTACTCGGTGGTGCGCGGCTGCGACCGCATCGTGCCGGTGGACGTGTACGTGCCGGGCTGCCCGCCGACGGCGGAGGCGCTGCTCTACGGCATCGTCCAGCTGCAGAACAAGATCAAGCGCACCAACACCATCGCGCGCTGATCGGATCGAAGCCATATGGCGGCGAAGCTCGAACAACTGAAAGGCGCGCTCGACTCGTCGCTCGCCGGGAAGATCGTGAGCCTCAGCGAATCCCTGGGCGAGCTGACGCTGGTGGTCGATGCGAAGGACTATTCCGCGACTGCGCGATGCCTGCGCGACGACCCTGCGGTGCGCTTCGAGGAGCTCGTCGATCTGTGCGGAGAGGATTACTCGGGTTTCGGCGAGGGCCGCTGGGGAGGACGCCGCTTCGCGGTCGTGTCGCACCTGCTTTCCCTGGTGCACAACTGGCGTCTGCGGCTGCGCGTGTTCGCGCCGGAGGACGACTTCCCGGTGGTCGACTCCCTCACCGCCGTTGCGGCGCATTCTCACCGATTACGGCTTTATCGGCCATCCGTTCCGTAAGGACTTTCCGCTGTCGGGAAACGTCGAGATGCGATACGACCCGGAGCAGAAACGCGTCATCTACCAGCCGGTGACGATCGAACCCCGCGAGATCACGCCGCGCGTCATTCGCGAGGACGAGTACGGCGACCTGGGAACCCCGCGCTGATCCATGGCGGAAATCCGCAACTACACTCTCAACTTCGGTCCGCAGCATCCGGCGGCGCACGGCGTGCTGCGGCTGGTGCTGGAACTGGACGGCGAGGTGATCATGCGCGCCGATCCGCATATCGGCCTGCTGCACCGCGCGACCGAGAAGCTCGCCGAGCACAAGACCTATATCCAGGCGCTGCCCTATATGGACCGCCTGGATTACGTCTCGATGATGTGCAACGAGCATGCCTACTGCGTGGCGATCGAGCGCCTGCTGGGCCTGGAAATCCCGGTCCGCGCCCAGTACATCCGCGTGATGTTCGACGAGATCACTCGCATTCTCAACCACCTCCTCTGGTTGGGGGCGCATGGGCTCGACATCGGAACGATGACGGTGTTCCTCTATTGCTTTCGGGAGCGTGAAGACCTCATGGATTGTTACGAGGCAGTGTCCGGCGCCCGAATGCATGCCGCTTACTATCGGCCCGGGGGGGTGTACCGGGACTTGCCGGAGACGATGCCGCAGTGCCAGGCCTCGATGTACAAGAACGCCGGCGCGTTGAAGAAGCTGAACGAGAACCGCCAGGGTTCGCTGCTCGACTTCATCGAGGACTTCACCCGCCGCTTCCCGAAGTGCGTGGACGAGTACGAGACGCTGCTCACCGACAACCGCATCTGGAAGCAGAGGACCGTCAACATAGGCGTCGTGTCGCCGGAGCGGGCGCTCGCGCTCGGCTTCACCGGGCCGATGCTGCGCGGCTCGGGCGTCGAATGGGACCTGAGGAAGAAACAGCCCTACGCGGTCTACGACCGGGTCGAGTTCGATATTCCCGTCGGCGTGAACGGCGACTGCTACGACCGGTATCTGGTGCGCGTCGAGGAGATGCGGCAGTCGAACCGCATCATCAGGCAGTGCATCGAGTGGCTGCGCAAGAACCCCGGACCGGTGATCACCGACAACCACAAGGTGGCGCCGCCTTCACGCGTCGAAATGAAAAGCAACATGGAAGAGCTGATCCACCATTTCAAACTCTTCACCGAAGGCATCCACGTCCCTCCGGGCGAGGCCTATGCCGCGGTCGAGGCCCCCAAGGGGGAATTCGGCGTCTACCTCGTTTCCGACGGCGCGAACAAGCCTTGGCGCATGAAGATCAGGGCTCCGAGTTTTCCGCACCTCGCCTCGCTCAACGAGATGGCAAAGGGCCACATGCTCGCCGACGTGGTGGCGATCATCGGGACTCAGGACATCGTTTTCGGCGAGATCGACAGATGAAAAACCGGGGACAGACCACGTTTTCTCTTTTTTTCTTACGCGGAGCCAGGATCACGAGAAAAAAACGTGGTCTGTCCCCGGTTTCCACATGCTGAACGCCGAGGCACTGAAGAAAATCGACCAGGCGATTGCCAAGTATCCGCCCGGGCAGAAGCAATCGGCGGTGATGGCTGCGCTCACCGTCGCGCAGGACGAAAAGGGCCATCTCTCGCCACAAGTCATGGACTTCGTGGCCGGCTACCTCGGCATGCCGCCGATCGCCGTCTACGAGGTGGCGAGCTTCTACGCGATGTACGACCTGAAGCCGGTCGGAAGGCACAAGCTGTGCATCTGCACCAATCTCCCGTGCGCGCTCTCCGGCGCGGAAGACGCCGCGCAACACCTGAAGAAGAAGCTCGGCATCGACTGGAACGAGACGACCGCGGACGGGCGCTTCACGCTGAAAGAGGGCGAGTGCTTCGGCGCCTGCGGGGACGCTCCGGTCATGCTCGTCAACAACAAGAAGATGCTCTCGTTCATGACGCCGGAGAAGATCGACCGGTGGCTGGCTGAGGCGAAGTAGTCAAATGCTCGATTACGGCCCTGACGCGATCATTCTCACCGGCCTTGACGGGGAAAACTGGAGGCTGGCCGATTACGTCGAGCGCAGCGGCTATTCGGCGTTGAAGAAGATCCTCGCCGAGAAGACGCCGCCGGAAAGTCTCATCGCGGAAGTGAAAAAATCCGCGCTGCGCGGGCGCGGCGGAGCGGGTTTTCCGACGGGCCTCAAGTGGAGCTTCATGCCGCGCCAGTTTCCGGGAGCGAAGTACCTGGTGTGCAACTCCGATGAGGGCGAGCCGGGCACCTTCAAGGACCGCGACATTTTGCGCTACAACCCTCATATCGTGATCGAAGGCATGGCGATCGCCGCCTACGCGATGGGAGTCGGCGCGGGCTACAACTATATCCACGGGGAGATCTGGGACATCTACGAGCGCTGCGAGGAAGCCCTCGCCGAAGCGCGTGCCGCTGGATTCATCGGCAAGGACATCCTCGGCAGCGGATTTTCGTTCGAACTGTACAATCATCACGGTTACGGCGCCTACATCTGCGGCGAGGAGACCGCGCTGCTGGAGTCTCTCGAAGGCAAGAAGGGTCTGCCTCGATTCAAGCCGCCGTTTCCGGCGAGCTTCGGCCTCTACGGCAAGCCGACGACGATCAACAATACCGAAACCTTTGCCGCGGTGCCCTGGATCGTCAACCACGGGGCGGAGGCGTTCCTCGCGCTCGGGCGGCCGAACAACGGCGGCACGAAGATCTTGTCGGTGACGGGACACGTCGCGCGGCCCGGCAACTACGAAGTGAAGCTCGGCACGCCGTTCGCGAAGCTGCTCGAGAAGGCCGGCGGAATGCGCGACGGACGCAAGCTCAAGGCCGTGATCCCAGGGGGCTCGTCGATGCCGGTCGTTCCCGCGGAGGTCATGATGCGCACCGACATGGACTACGACTCGATCGCCAAAGCCGGCTCGATGCTGGGCTCCGGGGCGGTGATCGTCATGGATGAAACCACCTGCATGGTCAAAGCCCTCGAGCGCCTGTCGTATTTTTACTTCGAAGAATCCTGCGGCCAGTGCACGCCCTGCCGCGAAGGCACGGGGTGGCTGTACCGCATGGTGAACAGGATCGAGCACGGCAAAGGGAAAAACGAGGATCTCGACCTTCTCACGAACGTCGCCGACAACATCGCCGGGCGCACCATCTGCGCGCTGGGCGATGCGGCGGCGTTGCCGGTGAAGAGCTTCATCCAGCACTTTCGCAGCGAATTCCAACATCACATCGACCACAAGCGCTGCATGGTGACGGTTCCCGGATACTCCACCGCGCCCAGCGTTCCCGTGCGGCAGGCGGCCTGAACCATGCCCAAGCTCACGGTCGACGGCAGGCAAACCGAGGTCCGCCACGGCGCCACCGTGATGGAGGCGGCGAACGGCTTGGGGATCTACATCCCGCATTTCTGCTACCACAAGAAGCTCTCGATCGCCGCCAACTGCCGGATGTGCCTGGTAGAGATCGAAAAAGCGCCGAAACCCCAGCCTGCCTGCGCCACGCCGGCTACCGAGGGCATGAGGGTGTTCACGCGCTCGGACTACGCGAGGCAGGCGCAGGACGGCGTGATGGAATTCCTGCTCATCAACCATCCGCTCGACTGCCCGATCTGCGATCAGGGCGGGGAATGCCAGCTCCAGGACCTCGCGGTCGGCTATGGCAAGAGCGCCTCGCGCTACACCGAAGAGAAACGCGTGGTGCTGAACAAGAATCTGGGCCCGCTCATCTCGACCGACATGACCCGCTGCATCCACTGCACTCGCTGCGTGCGTTTCGGACAGGAACTCGCCGGCATCATGGAACTCGGCATGATCGGCAGGGGCGAGCACGCCGAAATTCTCGCCTTCGTCGGGAAAACGGTGGACTCGGAGCTCTCCGGCAACATGATCGATCTGTGTCCGGTGGGCGCGCTCACCTCGAAGCCGTTTCGCTACACGGCGCGCAACTGGGAGCTCTCGGGGCGCAAGTCCGTCAGCCCGCACGACAGCCTGGGCTCGAACCTCATCGTGCAGGTCAAGCAGAACCGCGTGATGCGGGTGCTGCCGTTCGAGAGCGAGGAGCTGAACGAGTGCTGGCTCTCAGACAGGGACCGTTTTTCCTACGAGGGTCTCAACTCCGAGGAGCGGCTGCAGCGGCCGATGTTGAAGGAGGGTGGACACTGGCGGGAGGTCGATTGGCAGGCGGCGCTCGAGCACGTTGCGAGAACCCTCTCGGAAATCCGCTTCAAGTACGATCCGCAGGAAATCGGCGCGCTCGCCAGCCCCCATTCCACCCTCGAGGAGATGGCGCTGCTCGCGAAACTCGTGCGCGCGATGGGGAGCGACAACGTCGATTTCCGCCTGCGCCAGTCGGACTTTTCCGCAGACGGCAAGCGCTCCGGAGTTCCATGGCTCGGGATGAAGCTCGCGGAGCTCGGGGCATTGGACCGCGTGCTCGTGGTCGGCTCGTTCCTGCGCAAGGATCACCCGCTGGTCGCTTCACGCCTGCGGCAGATCGCCAAACGCAAATCCCAGATCAACGTCCTTCACTGCGCCGACGACGATCTCCTGATTCCCGTGGCCAACAAGGCCATCGTGCGGCCAAGCGAACTGGCCGGGACGCTCGCCCAAGTGGTAAAAGCCGTTGCGGAAGCGAAACAAAGGCCCGCGCCCGCGGAGCTCGCGGCTTCCAGCGTCGGCAGCGAGGCCAGGGCGATCGCCGCCAGCCTCGCTTCGGGCCAGAGAGTCGCGGTGCTGCTTGGCAACCTCGCCGCACAGCATCCGCAGGCCGCGCAGCTGCAGCGGCTCGCGCAGGAGCTCGCCGGTCTGCTGGGGGGGCGATTCGGCTTTTTCGGCGAGGCCGCCAACAGCGTCGGAGGCTATCTCGCCGGCTGCGTTCCCTCGGAGGGCGGCTTGAACGCAAGGACCCTGCTCGAGCAGCCGCGAAGGGCCTATCTGCTCCTCAACGCCGAGCCCGATTTCGACTGCCATGACCCGCGCACTGCGATCAAGGCGATGGGCGCCGCGGACCTGGTGGTCGCGATGGCCGCTTACCGGAGCTTTGCCGCGGACTACGCCAACGTGCTTCTCCCCGTCGTGCCTTTCACCGAGACATCGGGCACCTACGTCAATTGCGAGGGGCGGATGCAGAGCTTCAACGGCGCGGTGAAGCCCCTCGGCGAGGCGCGGCCGGCGTGGAAGGTGCTTCGCGTGCTCGGCAATCTGATGAGCCTTCCCGGTTTCGATCATGAATCGACCGAGGCGGTGCGCGACGAGGTGTGCAGGCCCGAAGACGTCGCGCGCAGACTCGACAACCGGCTGAACGGGCTCGAGCTTGCGTTCGATTCGGGCCCCGGCCAGGAACTGCAGCGAATCGCCGACGTCCCCATTTATTTCGGCGACCCGATCGTGCGCCGCGCCGCATCCCTGCAGAGGACGCGCGACGCGCTGCCGCCGCGCGCCTGGGTGGGGTCGATGCTGGCGCAAAAGCTGGGCGTCAAGGCGGGCGAACGTGTGCGGGTGCGCCAGGGCGAGGGGGAAGCGACCGTCGAAGTCGGCATCGACGAACGTCTGCCTGCAGGCTGCGTGAGGCTCGCCGCCGCGCACCGGCACACCGCAACCCTCGGTCCGATGTTCGGTCCGGTTTCGGTGGAGCGCACATGACGACGGTGTTCGACATCTGGGCGAATCTGTGGACCACCTGGCTCGGTCCGCAGTGGGGACCGCTCGCTTGGACGCTCGTGAAAAACACGATCCTGGTCCTGTGCATCGTGCTGCCGCTCTTCGCCTGCGTCGCGTACCTCACCTTGTGGGAGAGGAAGCTGATCGGCTGGATGCAGATCCG
The DNA here is from genome assembly GCA_005884335.1 of Betaproteobacteria bacterium. Lineage (GTDB taxonomy): Bacteria > Pseudomonadota > Gammaproteobacteria > Burkholderiales > SG8-39 > VBDM01. The sequence goes on from VBCJ01000215.1 coordinate 12,711, forward strand.
CCTCGGTCCCAACCGCGTGGGTCCGGTCGGACTGCTGCAGCCGATTGCCGACGCCATCAAGCTCATGTTCAAGGAGCTTATCGTTCCGACGGGAGCGAACAAGTTCCTTTTCATTTTCGCGCCGATGCTCACTCTGATGCCGGCGCTCGCCGCATGGGCGGTGATCCCTTTCGGTCCGGAGGCGGTACTCGCGGACATCAACGCGGGGCTCCTGTATGTGATGGCAATCA
>VBCJ01000216.1 GCA_005884335.1 Betaproteobacteria bacterium
TGAGGCTCTCTCGCTAGTCTGGCTCATCCGTGACACGGCTGATTCGCGCTTGGACTTTCCCATCGCCGCGCTCGTAGGATTAATAGCGGTCGGGCTGCCGTACGGTTATTTAGTAGGCATGGTTGTGGGCACCATACTCGTGTGGTTGGGTGCGCGGGTCAATCTCGTAAACATCGACAAGCACTGATAGAAGGAAGAGTCAATCATGAGCCGATCATGTCGGAAGCTCTGAGCGCCGCGCTCGCGCTGCTGGTCGGCCTCGACTCCAGGCTGGTCGAGATCGTTCTTCTCAGCCTGCGCGTGAGCCTGTCAGCGGTCGCGATCGCTGCGTTGCTGGGCTTGCCGCTCGGCGCCGCGATCGCCGTAAGCCGCTTTCCCGGCCGGCAGGCGGTGATCGTGGTGCTGAACGCGCTCATGGGCCTGCCGCCGGTCGTGGTGGGACTGCTCGTATACCTTTTGCTTTCGCGTGCGGGTCCTCTCGGCGCGCTGGGAATTCTTTTCACGCCATCGGCGATGGTCTTTGCGCAATCGATCCTGATCCTGCCGATCGTCGCCGCACTCTCGCGCCAGGCAATCGAGGACGCCTGGCGCGAATACGAGGAGCAGCTGCGCTCGCTCGGCGCGGGCCGCATGAGTGCGGCGCTGACGCTGCTCTGGGACACGCGGTTCTCGCTGTTGACCACGATCCTCGCCGGATTCGGGCGCGCCGCGGCCGAAGTCGGCGCGGTGATGATCGTCGGCGGAAACATCGACGGGGTCACGCGCGTGATGACCACCACCATCGCTCTCGAAACCAGCAAGGGCGACCTGCCGCTTGCCCTCGGGTTGGGGATGATTCTGATTGCGATCGTCATCGCCGTGAACGCAGCGGCCCATCTGACCAGGGAGCTGGCGCAGCGCCGCTACGGATGAGCAACGGGCCGATCCTTCCGCTGCGTCTTGCCGACGTGTCGTTCGCTGCCGGCGGCCGAACCATCATAGACCGGATTTCGCTCGAGATCGAGACGGGGCCGAGCACGATCATCCTGGGCGCGAACGGCGCCGGAAAAAGCGTCCTGATGCGCTTGATGCACGGCCTGCTGAAGCCTTCTTCGGACCGTATCGACTGGTACGCACCCGAGCGTCCGGGCGCTCCGAGGAAGCAGGCCATGGTGTTTCAGCGGCCGGTCATGCTGCGCCGCTCCGCCTACGCCAACGTCGCCTACGCGCTGAAGATCGCGGGAATCCCGGAGCCGCAGCGCGGGGCGCTGGTGCGCGACTCGCTCGAAAGCGTCGGGCTTTCGCACCTCGCGCGCCGGTCGGCTCGCGTGCTATCGGGCGGCGAGCAGCAGCGGCTCGCGCTCGCGCGGGCCTGGGCGCTGCACCCGGAAGTGCTGTTCCTAGACGAACCCACAGCCAGCCTCGACCCGAGCGCAACGCGCGAGATCGAGTCCGTGATCAAGGCGTTCGATGCAGCCGGCACGAAGGTGGTGATGGCGACGCACAATCTCGGGCAGGCGCGCCGGCTCGGCGACGAAATCCTGTTCATCAACCAGGGGCGGCTCGTGGAGCGCGCGCCGGTCGAGCAATTCTTTTCAAAACCCCAGTCAGCGCAAGCCGCTGCATTCATCAAGGGAGAGCTGCCTTGGACTTGATCCGAAGGCTCCTGCTGCTCGTGGCGTGGATCGCCGCGTCCCCCGCCAGCGCGCAGGACAAGTTCATCGTCGTTGCTTCGACCACTTCGACCGAGCAGTCGGGACTGTTCGGGCACATCCTACCGGTGTTTCAGAAGAAAACGGGGATTCAAGTGCGCGTGGTGGCGCTCGGCACGGGGCAAGCGCTCGATCTCGCGCGCCGAGGTGATGCGGACGTGGTGTTCGTGCACGCCCGATCGGCCGAGGAGAAATTCCTCGCCGAGGGCCACGGCGTGAAGCGCTTCCCGGTCATGTACAACGACTTCGTGCTGATCGGCCCACAGTCCGATCCGGCGCAAATTCGCGGCGGCAAGGACATCCTCGAAGCCCTGCGAAAAATCAAAACCGCCGGCGCTCCGTTCGTTTCGCGCGGCGACCGGAGCGGCACGCACATGGCCGAGCTCGCCCTGTGGAAAATCGCGAACATCGACATCGAAAAGGAAAAAGGCCCGTGGTACCGCGACACGGGGCAGGGCATGGGTCCGGCGCTCAACGCGGCAGCGGCAATGGACGGCTACATTCTGGCCGATCGCGGCACCTGGATCTCGTTCAAGAACCGCGGAAATCTTGCCATCGCGGTCGAAGGGGACAAGCAGCTTTTCAACCAGTACGGGATCATGCTCGTGAATCCGCTGAAGCATCCGAATGTCAAGAAAGACTTGGGCCAGGCCTTCGTCGACTGGGTCATCTCGCCCGACGGCCAGAAGGCGATCGCCGACTACAAGATCGGCGGCGAGCAATTGTTCTTCCCGAACGCGAAGTGAGCAGTCTCCCTCGCTATATCCGCATGGGAATGACGCCCTGATACAATGCCATTTTTCGCCGGCACGGTCCGCCGGCCCGGCTCGGGATGAAAATATTCGGATTCGCGGGATGGTCGGGAAGCGGCAAGACCACGTTGATCGAGCAGCTCATCCCGCGCTTCGTGAAGCGCGGCCTGAAGGTCTCGCTCATCAAGCACGCGCACCACAGCTTCGACGTCGATCATCCCGGGAAGGACTCCTATCGCCACCGGGAGGCCGGTTGCCACGAGGTGGTCGTCGTATCCGAAAAACGCTGGGTCATCATGCACGAGCTGCGCGGCGAGCCGGAGCCCTCGCTCGAGGAACAGATCAAGCGCGTCTCTCCCTGCGACCTGCTGCTGGTCGAGGGCCACAAGCGCTACCCTCTGCCCAAGCTCGAAATCTGGCGCCGGGAAAACGGGAAACCACTGCTGCACCCGGAGGATGAGCACATCGTGGCAATTGCCTCGGATACCGTGCTTGAAACCAAACTGCAACAATTCGATCTCAACGATCACGAAGGCATCGGAAATTTCATTCTTAGCTACAACGGATTCAGATGAACAAGGGCTTGCTCAACGTGGACGAGGCGCTCGAGCGGCTTCTCGCCGGTGCACGCCCCGTCGCCGAAACTGAAACGGTGCCGACCCTCTCCGCGACCGGCCGGGTGCTCGCGACTGCCCAGCGCTCGACGATGAACGTGCCGCCGATGGACAACAGCGCCATGGACGGCTATGCGGTGCGTCTCGCCGACCTGAAAGGGCCCGAACCCCGGCTCAAAGTCGCGCAGAAAATCCAGGCCGGTTCCACGGGGAAGCCGCTCGCTCCAGGAACCGCGGCGCGGATCTTCACCGGTGCGCCGGTTCCAGCGGGCGCCGACGCCATCGTGATGCAGGAGTTCTGCACCCAGGAGGGCGAGGAGGTCGTCGTCAAGAAAATCCCTGAGCGCGGAGAATGGATCCGCATGACCGGCAGCGATATTCGCGCGGGCGGGGAGGTGCTTCCCGCGGGGATCCGGTTGCGGCCCCAGGACACCGGGCTTGCCGCGTCGGTCGGCATTGCATCGCTTCCTGTCCGCCGGCGCGTGCGCCTCGGGTTATTTTTTACCGGCGACGAGCTCGTCATGCCGGGAGAGCCGCTGCCGCCGGGGCGCATCTACAACTCGAACCGCTTCACCCTGAACGGCCTTGCGGGCACCTTCGGGTGCGAAACTCGCGACTACGGGATCGTTCCTGATTCACTAGCCGCGACGCGAGAAGTGCTGCGCCGCGCGGCCGCGGAGTGCGACGTGATCGTGACCAGCGGGGGCGTATCGGTGGGCGAGGCGGATTTCGTCAAGCCCGCCGTCGAAGCCGAAGGCGAGCTCCTCATGTGGAAGATCGCCATGAAACCGGGGCGGCCGCTTGCGTTCGGACGCGTCGGCCGGGCGAATTTCCTCGGACTACCGGGAAACCCGGTATCGAGCTTCGTGACGTTTCTCGTGTTCGTCCGGCCGTTCCTGCTCAAGACGCAAGGTGTCGCCGACGTGCAAGTCCACGCGATTCCCGTGCGCGCGGATTTCGACTGGCCTGAACCCGATCCCCGGCGCGAGTTCCTGCGCGTAAAATGGAACGCGCGCGGCGGATTGGATCTTTATCCCACCCAGGACTCCGCGGTGCTGATGTCCACGGCCTGGGCGGATGGCCTGGTCGACAATCCGGCCAAGCATCCCATCCGCGTGGGGGACATGGTGAGGTTCATGCCGTACTCGGAGCTGTATCGATGAAGATCAAGGTCCTTTACCTGGCGAGCTTGCGCGAGCAACTGGGCAGGCCCGGCGAAGATCTGGAAATCTCGCCGGCGGGCTCTACGGTCGCAGGCTTGCGCGCGCTGCTCATGGCCCGCGGCGGAGCATGGCAGACGGTACTTGCCCAAGGCAAGGCCCTGCGCGTTGCCGTCAACCAGGAAATGGCCCAGCCGACGACGCCCGTGAAGCCGGGCGACGAGATCGCTTTTTTCCCTCCGGTAACGGGAGGCTGAGATGCCGGTGCGCATCCAGACAAAGGACTTCGATGCTGGCGCCGAGGTCGCCGCGCTCCGGCGTGACAACCCGAAGGTCGGTGCGGTGGCGAGCTTCATCGGCGTGTGCCGCGACGCCAACGACGGCGGCGCGGTGACGAAGATGACGCTGGAGCACTATCCCGGCATGACCGAGAAGGCGCTCGATAAGATCGTTTCCGAAGCAAAAAGTCGCTGGGAGGTGATGGACGTGCTCGTCGTCCACCGCGTCGGCGAGCTGAAGCCCACCGACCAGATCGTGCTCGTCGTGGTCACCGGAGCGCACCGCGGCGAGGCCTTTGCTGCCTGCGAATTCATCATGGATTATCTCAAGACGCGCGCGCCGCTCTGGAAAAAGGAAGAAACCCCGCTGGGTGCGCGCTGGGTCGAAGCGCGAAGTTCCGACGACGAAGCGGCGCAGCGCTGGGAGCCGCCGAAATCGAGCGCCGCCTGAACGCCGGCGCGCCGTTTACGCGTGCCGCCCGAGCGGCTATCATGGCTGCGCTTCAGGGAGATGGCATACCTCCTCTAACCGCCGCAAGGCTGATGATGCCTACGTGACACGCCGAAGAGCGTTTGCGCAGGCTGTCCTCGTAAGTTGCCTCCGTCGTGCCCGACAACATGCGGAACGGGGGTATTCATGACAGAAATCTGGGCTTTGGCCGCGCTCTGGCTCGGGCTTGCGTTGCTCGCTGCGCTGCTCTCGATCTGGATCAAGGTAGCCAACGCGCTCTCGGAGATCCTAGTCGGCACTGTGGCGCAGCTTGTCCTCGGCGCCGCCTTCGGCACAGCGTTTCTCGGTGCGGATCAGGCGTGGATCAAGTTCCTCGCCGGTTCCGGCGCCATCGTGCTCACCTTCCTCGCAGGCGCGGAACTGGATCCCGAGGTTTTCAGGCGCAAATGGAAGGAAGCGACCGCAGTAGGCCTGATCAGCTTTTTCGCGCCGTTCCTCGGCTGCGCGGCGGTCGCCCGCTGGTGGCTAGGCTGGGACGTCGAGGCGAGCTGGCTCGCGGGGGTGGCGATGTCGACGACCTCGGTCGCGGTCGTGTACGCCGTGATGATCGAATTCGGATTCAACGCGACCGACTACGGGAAGACGGTGCTCGCGGCTTGTTTCATCACCGACCTCGGCACCGTGATCGCGCTGGGCCTGATCTTCGCGCCGTTCACTCTCAAGACGGCGCTCTTCGTCGGCGGACTGGGATGCGCGGCGCTTGCCCTTCCTTGGCTGACGCCGCGATTTTTCCGGCGCTACGGTGGCCGGCCCTCGGAGCTGGAAACGAAGTTTCTGCTGGTGTTTCTCTTCGGGCTCGGCGCGCTGGCGGGGTGGGCCGACAGCGAAGCCGTGCTCCCCGCCTACGTGTTGGGCATGATGCTCGCGGGCACGGTCGGCAAAGACCACGTGCTGGTGCGGCGCCTGCGCACGCTTACCTTCGGCCTGCTGACGCCGTTCTACTTCATCCGGGCCGGTTCCTTCGTCTCGGTGCCTGCTTTGATCGCCGCACCCGGCGCGTTTTTCCTCTTCCTCACCGTCAAAGTGGTGACCAAGATTGCAGGCGTGTATCCCGTGACCCGGGCGTTCCGATCCCCGCCGAAGGAAGGTATGTACACGACGCTGTTGATGTCGACCGGCCTTACGTTCGGCACCATTTCCTCGCTGTTCGGCCTATCGCACGGCATCGTCACTCAGGGGCAGTATTCGGTCTTGGTCGCTGCCGTGATAGCAAGCGCGGTGGTGCCGACGCTGATCGCCAACATCTGGTTTCTCCCGCACCATCTGCTGCCGAAAGCGGACCAGGGGGACGCCGGGCAGGCCGTATCTGGCCACTCTGCGTCGCAGGCACCGCGGAGCTGAGCGATGTACACAAAAATTCTTGTGGGCTACGACGGGTCTGAAGCCGGAAAGAAGGCGTTTGAGACCGCGCTTGAACTTGCAGCGACGCACGGCGCTGAATTGTACGTACTCACGGTATGCCGGCCGCCGGAGATCGGTGATGATGTCGAGACCGAGGCGGTGATCGAGAACTCGCGGCGCCACCACCGAGGCTTGCTCGCCGAGCTGAAGCCGGCAGTCTCGGCGATCGCGGCCGCTCGACGTTTGCCCGCCTGCTGCTCGGCTCCGTCTCGAAGCAGGTCGTTCAATACGCGGACCGACCCGTCATGGTGGTTCGCTGAGCCGCCACACGGCGAAGTCAGCCGCGCCCGGCAAGCCGCAGGTTCGCCTGGGTCAGCCGATCGACCAGCACGCGCATGAACGCCTTGTTGAACCCGACTTGGCAGGCGTCGGTCGCCGCGCGCAGTGCATCGGCCTTGATCTCCATCACCGTGATCTCGCCCGCTGCCGTGATCGTTGTGGTGCGGCGACCCATGCGGCCGGCGAAATAGAGAATCTCGCCGAAGCAGCCCCCCGGCTTGATCGTGTTGAGCTGCTTGCCAAGGAGCGTCACGCCCACTTCGCCGGCGATCAGGAAGTAGAAGCTGTCGCCCTGGTCGGCCTCCCGGATGATGACGGTTCCCGCGCCCATGGTCTTCCAGCTGCCGATCCGCACGACCTCCCACAGGGCGACGTCGTCGAAGTCCTCGAAAAACGGCATGTCGCGAAGGTCGTGAAACTTCTGGGAGTCGGAAACCGACGCACCGGAAAGGCGCAGCGTGGTGAAGGCCTGGCTGAGCTCCTTGCCGAACTCGAGCCAGGTCTTGTGGCGGGCGGCAGGGTCTTTCTCGATGGCCTTCATCACGATCTGATCGAGCAGCGGCGACAGGTCGGGACGCAAAGTCACCGGCCGGGCCGGGACCGTGTTGAGAATGGCATAGCTGAGTCCCGCCTGCGTGTTGGCCTCGTAGGGAAGCCGGCCGGTGAGGAGGCGATACATCACCACGCCCAGCGAATAGATATCGGTCTGGTGCGTGATGTCTTCCATCCGGATCTGTTCGGGAGACATGTAGGCGGGCGAGCCCACGCCGCTGATCTGGGTCGTCTCCTGCCCGTGGCGCTGTTGAAACGAGGCTCCGAAGTCGCTGACCTTGGTGTCGCCCGACGGCGAAAGCAGGATGTTTCCCGGCTTGATATCGCGGTGGATCACCCCGTGCTGGAACGCATACTCGAGCGCGCGTATGCATTTGAAGATGATCTCGACAACCTTGCTGAGGGGCAGCAGGTTGGTGACGTCCGAGTGCGCCTCGAGCGTCGTGCCGGGCACGTACTCCATTACCAGGTAGCTGTGCTCGGGCTCGACCACCGCGTCGAGGATCTCGACGATGTGCGGATGGCTGAGCTTGCCGGCCAGCGCGGCCTCGGCGAGGAACGCCTTGTGCATCATGCGCTCGGTCTGCGGATTGATGTTTTCGTCGAACAGGAACACCTTGATGGCGACCTCGCGGTCGGCGAACGGGTCGCGCGCAAGGTACACGCGGCTGGTCGCGCCGCTGCCAATCTCCCGAACGATCGGGTATTTGCCCAGGTGCTCCTGGAGCTCGAACTTCATCGCCATCGGCCGCGTGCCCTAGAACGACCTCTTAGCGGTCAAGTCTAGGGCAAGAACCGTCGCGAGAGAAATCACCGGCCGAAGGCCGGGGAAAGGAGAGAGCTAGTTCTCGAGCGCTTTCCCTCGCGGATGCCGCACGCCGACTCCGATCCAAACGGCGAACCTATGCAGCAGCTCGCGAGCCGCTCCGCTCAGGCCGGGTCCGCGTTCGACCCGGGATCGGGAGTCTTGACTCGGGGCCTGGACAGGGGAGTTTTCGGCGATCTCCGGAGTCGGGCTGGTGTGGATGAAGCCGTCGCCTTCGTACATGGGTAGGCGGTTCTTGGGGTACATGGTCGCTTTCCTAAATCGTGGATGGTGCGGTGCACATTTCTGTATATTGTAACGAGCCTAAAATAATCAAGTAGTGTTTCAAAATCATTGCAATATGCTATATATTTGATAATATAACAGATATTGCTGTACTGCAGCAAACGACACCTGGCAGCAGCGAGAGCCGAGCCCCGAAGTAAGGGGTAGCGGGAGTATCCTGAGGCTTGAAACCCTGCCCAACTCCCCCACTTGCATCTCAGCTAAAAAGTTTTTCAGGATCGCAGTCCAATGCGCATCGACAAACTGACCACCAAGTTCCAGCAGGCGCTCGGCGACGCGCAAAGCGTCGCCGTCGGGCAGGACCACCAGTTCATCGAACCGCTGCACCTGCTCGCCGCCTTGCTCGACCAGGAGGACGGAGCGAGCGCGTCGCTGCTTTCCCGCGCGGGCGTGAACGTGCCGCGGCTGCGCGAGTCGCTCAAGCAGGCGATTTCGCGCCTGCCCAAGGTCGAGGGTCACGGCGGCGAGCTGCAGATCTCGCGCGAGCTGAACGCACTCCTCAATCTCACCGACAAGGAAGCGCAGAAGCGCGGCGACCAGTTCATCGCTTCCGAGCTGTTCTTGCTTGCGCTCACCGAAGACAAGGGCGAGGCCGGCCGCCTGCTTAAGGAGAACGGCGGCAGCAAGAAGGCGATCGACCAGGCGATCAAGGCGGTGCGCGGCGGCGAGTCGGTCGGGAGCCAGGAAGCCGAGGGGAGCCGCGAGGCGCTGAAGAAATACACGCTCGATCTCACCGAGCGAGCGCGCTCGGGCAAGCTCGACCCGGTGATCGGCCGCGACGACGAGATCCGCCGTGTGATCCAGATCCTGCAGCGACGTACCAAGAACAACCCGGTGCTGATCGGCGAGCCCGGCGTGGGCAAGACCGCGATCGTCGAGGGCCTCGCGCAGCGCATCGTGAACGGCGAAGTGCCTGAAACTCTCAAGAACAAGCGCGTGCTCTCGCTCGACATGGCTGCGC
>VBCJ01000217.1 GCA_005884335.1 Betaproteobacteria bacterium
CCACCGACAATCCGGAAGAACACCACCCGCGCCAGCACCGTGAGGATAAGCGAAAACAGAAAACTCAAGGCCAAGATCCCGCGCCCGAGGAAGCTCGCCGGTATGACGTAGAAGACGATCACCATCAGGAGGGCCCCGGCCGGGTAGCTCGCCACGAACCGCACCTGATACTCGCGGTCACTCTTGTGCAGCGCCGTCCCGTACAGACCGAAGGCGGTCATGACGCCCAGCATCACGAGCGAATACAACAGGGCCCGAGGCAGCCACCCGCCCGAGGGATAGATCAGGAAGTGGATATCCAGGAAGCGCAAGGTCCCGGCGAGATAGACCGCGCCCACGTGCATCGCTGCTTCTACCAGCATGAGCAGCACCAGTGGCAGCGACACGTAATGGCCGAAAATACGAACGCTCACTACGCCTCCCATCTATTTTTACTGCTTTTGCCAGCAATCTAACGGTTCCCTGCCGAACGTCTTATGACCGACCCTATAGTCCGTTTGGATCGGTTCTCTTGTGCCCTTCTACCGGCTTACGGGGGAAGTTATCCTAGGCGATCCAGTGTTTCTCCGCAATAGATGAAACAGATGATCGCGTCTCAGCCTGGGCGGGTAGCGACCATTTCGGCGAAACGCCGATCCGGGTCCCGGTTGACGACAAACATGCGAACGCCCACAGAGGGGCCGTCTTGTCCGTTCGAAGGCGCTGTTCTATATAATATTCAATGGCTTAAGAGCTCGCTTGAGCGAGGCTCATGTTGCGCGCCGATCCGAGGCCCATCTCGCGCGACCTGCCCGCCCGCGTGTAGCGGAAGATCTAGTTCTGGCTCTACGTGGGGCTCACCTGCAGCTACAGCTCCCCGCGGTCGCAATGACAGCCCGGGGGCTTGGCGCGCTCGGCCTTCGCCGAGAGCCGATGCACTTAGCGCCCATGCTAAACCCCATCCTTCCCCCTTTTTCTACCCACACTTGATGGCGGGACTTTGCCGGACATGTGGTCGTGAAGACCTCCACTCGGACTTAAATCGGCTGCTGCGGGACGTTCTGGAACTTGCTGGGACGGATCTTGGCGGAGAGGGTGGGATTCGAACCCACGATACGCTTGCGCGTATTCCGGTTTTCGAGACCGGCACGTTCAACCGCTCCGTCACCTCTCCGGGTAGGCGGATTTTACCAGTGGGCAAGATCAGCGCGCCGGACCGATTACCTTCAAAGGGCCCATGTATGGCAGCAGCGCAGCAGGAATATCTATGCCGCCGTCGGCGCGTTGATAGTTCTCCATGATCGCGATCAGGGTCCTGCCTACTGCGAGCCCCGACCCGTTCAGCGTGTGCACCAGCTCGGGCCCCCCCTTCTCGTTTCGGAAGCGCGCCTGCATGCGCCGCGCCTGGAACCCCTCGCAGTTGCTGCACGAGGAAATCTCCCGATAGGCGTTCTGGCCCGGCAGCCAGACTTCGATGTCGTAGGTTTTGGCGGCCTGGAAGCCCATGTCGCCTGTACACAGCGTCACGACGCGGTAAGGGAGCTCCAGGCGTTTCAGGATCTCTTCGGCGTGCGCAGTGAGGCTCTCCAGCGCTTCGTACGATTTATCCGGATGCACGATGTGCACCAGCTCCACCTTGTCGAACTGGTGGTTGCGGATCATGCCCCGCGTGTCCTTGCCGGCCGCTCCCGCCTCCGAACGGAAGCAGGGCGAGTGGCAGACGAACTTGAGCGGCAGCTTCTCGAGCGGCACGATCTCGTCGCGCACGAAATTGGTCACCGAGTACTCTGAGGTCGGGATGAGGTACAGGTCGCGGTCCTCGATCTTGAAGAGATCACCCTTGAACTTGGCGAGGCTCGTCACGCCGTCGGCGCAGGCGCTGCTCACCATGTACGGCGTGTACACCTCCGTGTAGCCGTGCTCCGTGGTGTGCGTGTCGAGCATGAACTGCGCGATCGCGCGGTGCAGGCGCGCGACCGCGCCCTTCATCACCACGAAGCGCGCCCCGGCGAGCTTGGCCGCGGTATCGAAGTCCATGCCGCCGAGCCCGGCGCCGATGTCGACATGGTCCCTAGGCTGGAAGCCGAGCTTGCGCGGCTCGCCCCAGCGCCGCTGCTCGACTGCGTCCTCGGGTCGGCTTCCGACCGGGACGCTCGCGTGCGGCAGGTTCGGGATCAGGGAGACGAACTCGCGCAGCTTCTCCTGCACGGCGGCGTTGTCCGCTTCCATTTCCTTCAGCTTCTCCCCGAACTCGGCGCCCTGGCGCATCAACGCGGCCGCCTGCGCCTCGTCCTTCTTCGACTTCGCCTGGCCGACTTGCTTGGCGAGAGCGTTGCGCTGCGACTGCAGCTGCTCGGTCGCGGTCTGGATCTCCCTGCGCTTCTCCTCGAGCGCCCTGAAGCCGGAAATGTCGAGCGTATAGCCGCGAGTTGCGAGGCGTTTCGCCACCGCGTCGATCTCGGTTCTCAGCAGCTGGACGTCGATCATTTCTTCGCGGCCGCGTCGTCGCGGCGGCGCAGCTCTCTCATCTTTTCTCTTATCTTGTCCTCGAGGCCGCGGTCGGTCGGCTCGTACCACTTTACGTCGGGCATGCCCTCCGGAAAATAATTCTCGCCCACAGCGTAGGCATCCGGTTCGTCATGAGCATAGCGGTAGTTGCGTCCGTAGCTCAGGTCTTTCATAAGCTTGGTGGGCGCATTACGCAGATGAGCCGGAACCGGCCGCGACCCGTCTTCCGCCACGAAACCGCGGGCCCGATTGTACGCCTCGTACACGGCGTTCGATTTCGCGGCACAAGCAAGATAGATCGCCGCTTCGGCGAGCGCGAGCTCGCCTTCAGGGCTGCCCAGGCGCTCGTAAGTCTCGCATGCGTCGAGCGCGACCCGCAGCGCACGCGGGTCGGCAAGGCCGACATCCTCGACCGCCATCCTGACCATGCGCCGGCCGATGTAGAGGGGATCGGCGCCCCCATCGAGCATTCGCACGAGCCAGTACAGAGACGCGTCGGGGTTCGAGCCGCGCACCGATTTATGCAGGGCAGAAATCTGGTCATAGAAAGCATCCCCGCCCTTATCGAAGCGGCGCAGGTTGCGCGCAACCGCGTTCTGCACCCAGTCGCCGTCGATCTTGCTCGCCCCGGCCTGCGCCGCGGCCGTCTGTATCAATTCGAGCAGATTGAGCAAACGGCGCGCGTCACCATCGGCAAGTCCGATCACCCGGTCGCGCGCGCGCGCGTCGAACGCGAGCCCTGAGAGGGCTTCCCGCACGGCGCGGTCGAACAGTTCTCCGAGCTCGGCTTCTGAAAGACTTTTGAGCACGTACACCGAGGTGCGCGAAAGCAACGCCCCGATCACTTCGAAAGAAGGGTTCTCGGTCGTCGCGCCTACGAAAGTGAGCAGCCCGCGTTCGACGAAAGGCAGGAACGCGTCCTGCTGCGCTTTGTTGAAGCGGTGCACTTCATCGACAAAGAGGATGGTGCGCTTTCCGGATGTCGCCAGCGCCTCCTCGGCCCGCCGCACGGCGTCCTTGATGTCCTTTACGCCGGAGAATACGGCGGAGAGCGCGATGAACTGAGCGTCGAATGCGTCGGCCATCAGGCGTGCGAGGGTCGTCTTGCCGACTCCGGGGGGCCCCCACAGGATCATCGAATGCGGCTTGCCCGAGTCGAAAGCAAGACGCAGGGGCTTTCCCGGCCCGAGCAGATGTTGCTGCCCCACGAATTCGTCGAGCGACCTGGGCCGCAGGGCTTCCGCCATCGGCGGCACCGGCGCAGGAGCGGGGAACAGATCGGTCATTCGCTTGCCAAGCGAAGCGGGCTATTTGACGTCGCCTATCACGTCGGCACCCCTGGGGGGAGAGAATCGGAAGAGTCCAGGATCCAACTCGGGGTTGCGCTCAAGCGACTCGAACCTGAGCACCGTCGTCTGTCCGAAGCCGTCGACAAGTTCCATGACTTCGAGACCGGAAGAACCGAAGCCCATGCGTATCTTCTCGAAATTGCCTTCCTTGTCCCGAGGCAGCGCTTCGAGCCATTCGAGACCGTCCCTTGCGCCCTTGTCCGAGAGCCTGAACGCCAGCATGACCTCGTTATTTCCCGCGAGCAGCGCAGCCGGCGTGGAACCGAGCGCCTGGTCGAGTTTCCTCACCGTGACCTGCTTCAGATCTTCGTCATAGATCCAAACCCTGGAGCCGTCGCCGACGATGAGCTGGGCATAGGGCTTCACGTAGTTCCAGCGAAATTTCCCAGGCCGCGAAAACGCGAGCGCGCCGCGTGACTCTTGCAGCAGCTTGAGGTTGCGATCGAAGATTTTCTGCTCGAATTCTCCCCTTGCGGTGAGGGTCTCGGCGATGAACTCGGCGAAGCGCTCCAGGCTCGATGCGCCAGCGCCAGACGCCGCGAGTGCGAGAAGCGCTCCCAGGAAAACAGCCACGAACCCGGAACGCAAGGCCATCGGAGCAGCTATTCCACTTTCGCGGGCACCAGCACCTCGCGATTGCCGTTCGATTGCATGGAAGATACGAGCCCCGCCTGCTCCATCTGCTCGATCAGACGCGCCGCGCGGTTGTAGCCGATCCGCAAATGGCGTTGAACGAGCGAGATCGATGCGCGCCGCGTGCGCATCACGATCTCCACTGCCTGATCGTAAAGGGGATCGGCCTCTCCACCCTGTTCGCCCACGCCCGGTTCGGCGCCGCCGTCGGTTTCCTCGCCCTCGAGCAGACCTTCCACGTATTCGGGGCGTCCGAGCGATTTGAGATAGGCGACGACCTTGTGCACTTCCTGGTCGGCGACGTAAGCACCGTGCACACGCTGGGACATTCCGCTGCCGGGCGGCAAGTAGAGCATGTCGCCCTGCCCGATCAACGACTCGGCGCCCTGCTGGTCGAGGATGGTGCGCGAATCCACTTTGCTCGAGACCTGGAAGGCGATGCGCGTTGGAATGTTGGCCTTGATAAGCCCGGTAATCACGTCCACGGACGGACGTTGCGTGGCGAGGATCAGATGCACGCCCCCGGCACGCGCTTTCTGCGCCAGGCGTGCGATCAGTTCCTCCACCTTCCTGCCCGAAACCATCATCAGATCGGCAAGCTCATCGATGATGACGACGATGTAGGGAAGCTTCTCCAGCGGCTGGGGTTCAGCCGAGTCGAGCGTGTCCGGGTCCTTGAGCGGGTTGCCCGACTTTTCGCCGTCGGCGACCTTGTGGTTGTAGCCGGACAGATTCCGTACTCCAATCCAGGTCATGAGCCGATAGCGGCGTTCCACTTCGCCCATGCACCAGGCAAGAGCGTTTGCAGCCTGCCGCATATCGGTGACCACGGGCGTGAGCAGATGCGGGATATCCTGGTAAGCGGAGAGCTCAAGCATCTTCGGGTCGACCAAGATGAGCCGTACCTCGCGCGGCTCGGTCTTGTACAGAATCGAAAGAATCATCGCATTGAGGGCGACCGATTTCCCCGACCCGGTCGTGCCTGCGACGAGCACGTGCGGCATCTTGGCGAGATCAGCCACCACCGGGTTGCCGGCGATGTCCTTGCCGAGCGCGAGCGTGAGCGGCGCGTGCAACTCATGGTAAGCCCGCGAGCTGATGATCTCGGACAGCCGCACGATCTGGCGATGCGGATTGGGGATCTCCAGGCCCATGCAGGACTTGCCTGGGATAGTCTCGACCACACGGATGCTATAGACGGACAATGCGCGCGCGAGGTCCTTCACCAAGTTGACGATCTGGCTGCCTTTCACGCCGACGGCGGGCTCCACCTCGTAGCGAGTGATCACGGGCCCCGGGTAAGCGGCGAGCACCTTGACCTGGACCCCGAAATCGGCGAGTTTCTTCTCGATCAGACGCGAGGTGTATTCCAGGGTCTCGCCTGACAAGACTTCGATGTCGCTCGCAGCTTCATCGAGGAGCTTGATCGGGGGTAGCGGCGTATCGGGCAGTTCACGGAAGAGCGGCTCCTGCCTTTCCCTCTGGACTCTGGGGGATTTTGGAATCTCGACCACGGGGGGCTCTATCCGGATCGGCGCGTGTTCATCGATCAACAGCTCGCGCTTTTCACCCACTGCCGCCTCGCGCTTCTCCGCGGCAATGGCTCCGGCCTTGCGATCCTGCCACCCCTGCCATTTCTCCAAGGACCAGAGGTACGCGCTCTCGAGCCCCGCTCCCAGCTTTTCCATCAAAGCCAGCCAGGAAATGCCCGTGAATAGAGACAGAGTCATCGCGCAAAGCGTAAGCAGGATCAGCGTGGCGCCCGTGAAGCCGAACCCCGACTGCAGCACCCTCGCCACGACGTCCCCGACCAAGCCCCCGGGGGCGAGCGGGAGCGCGACCTTCAGCGAATGAAGCCGCAAGGCTTCGACTCCGCTCGAGCCGGCCAGCAGCAAGCAAAAGCCTGCGAGTGCGATGAAGGACGACCGCCGGTCGCTGATCGGGCTGCCATCCAGGTGCCGCACGGTCCAAGTCGCGGCCACCGCGAGGAGCACGACCCACCACCAGGCCGAAACGCCGAACAGATACAAGAGCATATCCGCCAGCCAAGCGCCTACCCTGCCACCGAGGTTGCGGATCTCGCCCGCCGCCACACTGTGGGACCACCCGGGGTCTGCCCGGTTAAAAGTGGTGAGGACCAGGGAAAGATAGAGGGCGCCTGCGACTAGGACGAACAGCCTCGACTCGCGCAGCAGCGCGGCGACCTTGCCGG
>VBCJ01000218.1 GCA_005884335.1 Betaproteobacteria bacterium
AGGCAGAAAGGTCACACCGAGCTGTATCGCGGCGCGGAATACGTGGTCGATTTCCTGCCCAAAGTAAAGGTCGAGGCCGCGATGAAGGACGAAATGCTCGATCAGGCGATCGAGGCCATAGAAAAATCGGCCAACACGGGAAAGATCGGCGACGGCAAGATCTTCGTCTTCGATCTGAAGCAAGTTATCCGCATCCGCACCGGCGAAACCGGGGCGGAAGCGCTCTGAGGGAGAACCACGATGAAAAAGCTTTTTGCAATTCTTGCCCTGTTCGGTGCCGTGGGCTGGTGCGCGCCGCTCATGGCCCAGGACAAACCGGCGGCCCCGGCCGCCTCACCTGCCGCACCCGCGCCCGCTGCCGCCGCACCGGCAGCAGCTCCGGCCGCTGGGGCACCTGCCGCGGCACCCGCTGCTCCCCCGGCGCCAACAAAACCCGAGCTCGTTGACGGCGCCAAAATCAACTCGGGAGACACGGCTTGGATGCTGTCCTCGACGGCGCTGGTGCTGCTGATGACCATCCCCGGACTCGCGCTGTTCTATGGCGGAATGGTGCGCAAGAAGAACGTTCTCGCCACGGTCATGCAGAGTTTCGCCATCACTTGCCTCGTTACGGTGCTGTGGGTCATCGTCGGCTACAGCTTGGCGTTTACGCCTGGGAACGCGTACTTCGGCAGTTTCGACCGGCTGTTCCTGTCCGGAATGACCTACATGAAAGAAGCTAACAAGGTCACGGTCAGCCATCTCGGGGTCACCATACCCGAGTCGGTCTACATGACGTTCCAGATGACCTTCGCGATTATCACGCCCGCTTTGATCGCGGGCGCCTTCGCCGACCGCATGAAATTCTCTGCGATGCTCTGGTTCATGGGTCTGTGGTCGGTGCTGATCTACTCGCCGATTGCGCACATGATGTGGGAAGGGACAAGCGGCAAATGGGCCACGGCTGGGATCCTAGACTTCGCCGGCGGAACTGTGGTGCACATCAATGCCGGTATCGCCGGCCTGATGTGCGCACTCGTGCTCGGTAAGCGCGTCGGCTACGGCAAGGAACCGATGCCGCCGCATAATTTGACGCTCACGGTAACGGGCGCGGCCTTGCTCTGGGTGGGCTGGTTCGGCTTCAACGCGGGTTCCGCAGTCGCCGCCGACGGCCGCGCTGGCATGGCAATGGTCGTGACCCAGCTCGCCACTGCCGTAGCCGCCCTGTCATGGATGTTCACCGAGTGGCTGGTCAAGGGCAAACCTTCGGTGCTCGGCATCGCCTCAGGTGCAGTCGCGGGTCTGGTTGCCATCACTCCAGCCTCGGGCTTTGTCGGCATCACGGGCGCTTTTGTCATCGGCATTGCGGCCGGCGTACTCTGCTTCCTTGCAGCGACATCAGTGAAAAAGATGTTCGGCTACGACGACTCGCTGGACGCGTTCGGCGTGCACTGTATCGGCGGCATCGTCGGTGCGCTCCTCACGGGCGTGTTCAACGTCAAGGAAATCAGCGGCGCCGACGCCAGCCTCCTGACCCAGCTTTACGGCGTGGTTACCACGTTGCTCGTCAGCGGCATTGGCAGCTTCATCATCCTCAAAGTGATCGACTTGGTTATCGGCTTGCGCGTCACCGAGGAAGAGGAGCGGGAGGGTCTGGACATCAACTTGCACGGCGAACAAGTTGCGTGAGGGAGCAGGAAGACCCTATCCCCAGATTAGTACCAGCAAGGAGAAGCCCGAGAGGGCTATCTTGGACGGGCACCTTCGGGTGCCCGTTTTTCTTGCGCCGGCAGTTCATGCGAAAATACGCACCTTTCGCCGGCGCCCGGTGAGGACCTCTCGTCATGAAAATGGAATACGTCATCGGCAGCTGGGACATCCCTTCGCTTCCCATCGTCGGCTCGAATGCCCGCTTTCCCGTGCGCCGCATCTTCTGCGTCGGCCGCAACTATGTGGAGCACCAGAAGGAGATGGGCGGGGACGGCCGCGAGCAGCCGTTCTTCTTCGCCAAATCGGCTCATGATCTCGTCCCCGAAGGTGGCGCAGTGCGCTATCCGCCGATGACGAGCAGCTACCACTGGGAGACCGAGATGGTTGCGGTGATCGGCACGGGCGGCTACAAAATCCCGGCGACGAAAGCCAACGAGCACATCTGGGGCTACGCGGTGGGCCTGGACATGACCCGGCGTGATTTACAGCAGGTCGGAAAAGACAAAGGCAGACCCTGGACCTTCGGGAAGGATTTCGACCAGTCCGCCCCTGTCGGGCCGATCACCCCCGCCGCAAAGAGCGGGCATCCGAAAAAAGGCAAGCTCTGGCTCAAAGTGAACGGCGAGCTTCGCCAGAACTCGGACATCGACCAGATGATCTGGAGCGTGCCCGAACAGATCGCGTTTCTCACGCAGTACTACACCCTGGAAGCGGGCGATCTCATCATGACCGGCACGCCGGCCGGTGTCGGCGCCGCCAAGCCGGGAGACGAGCTCCTCGCAGGGATAGAGGGGCTGGGCGAGCTGCGGGTGAAAATCCTGCCCGCGCGATAACGGCTACCGCGCCAATCGGAGGTTCAGATGAGCATCAAACGCCATCAAGCCGGCAAACTGTTCAGCGCCGCAGTCGAGCACGGCGGCCTCGTCTATGTGGCAGGCCAGGTCGCGGACGATCTCACTCAGGGTGTCAGGGGCCAGACCGAGCAGGTGTTGAAGAAGATCGACGCAATCCTCGCCGCAGCGGGCACCGGCAAGTCAAAGATTCTTTCCGCCAACGTGTGGGTCACCGACATCCGCAACCGCGACGAGATGAACGCCGCCTGGACGGCGTGGGCCGATCCTGCCAATCTGCCGGCGCGCGCCACGGTCGAGGCGAAACTGGCCGACCCGCGCATGCTGGTCGAGATCATGGTGACCTGCGCCAAGTAAGTGGGGCCCGTAAGCAGTCATTTTCGCCAGAACGCCGGCGTGATGACGACGAACAGCGTAAACACCTCCAAGCGCCCGATCAGCATGGCGACCGTGCACACCCAGGTTTGAAAGTCGCTGAGCACCGCATAGGTCGTCGCCGGCCCGACTTGGTTCAGCCCCGGTCCGGTGTTGCAGATACAGACGATCACCGCTGAAAAGGCGGTGATGATATCGAGACCCGAGGCGGCAAGCAGCATCGTCATGGCGACGACCGATCCGCCCCAGATCAGCATGAACGCCAGGACCGCGAAGATGATGTTGTTCTCCACTCTTTGGCCGGAGAGCTTGACAGGCAGATACGCGCGCGGATGAATGATGGACATGAGCTCTCGCAGCGCCTGGCGAACCATCAGCTCGGCGCGAATCATCTTGATGCCGCCGCCGGTAGAGCCGGAACAGGTGGCGAAGCAGCACAGAAAGAGCATCCACACCGGCGCGAAGATCGGCCATTGGTTGAAATCGGTGCTCGCAAACCCGGCTGTCGTCGCAATCGAGACGACGTTGAATGCGCTATGGCGCAGCGCCGTCCAAAAGGACGGATACACGTGATTGGCCAGCAGGAAATAGGCGACTCCGAGCACCGAGACCGCCAGCAAGGCGACGTAGGCGCCCGCCTCGGGGTCGCTCCGGTAGGGAGAAAAGCTCAGCTTGCGGAACGCGAGGAAGTGCGTGCCGAAGTTGATTCCCCCGATGAGCATGAAGAAAATCGCCGCAGCCTCGATAGCCGGAGAATTGAAATAACCGAAGCTCGCATCGTGGGAAGAGAATCCGCCAAGGCTCAGGGTCGAGAACGCATGGACGACGGCGTCGAACCAGCCCATGCCCACAGCTTTGAACACCAAGACGCAGCCGAGCGTCATGATCGCGTAAACCAGCCACAGCCCTTTGGCCGTTTCGGTGATGCGCGGAGTGAGCTTGGTGTCCTTCATCGGCCCCGGGGTCTCGGTCCGCATGATCTGGCTCCCGCCGATCCCGAGCAGCGGCAGGATCGCTACCGCGAGGACGATGATCCCCATTCCGCCCAGCCACTGCAGCTCGCAGCGCCAAAAGTTGATAGAAGGCGGCAGCTTGTCGAGCCCCGACAATACGGTCGAACCCGTGGTGGTGAGGGCTGCCACTGTCTCGAAGTAAGCGTCGGTAAATCCAAGGTCGGAAATGTAAATGAGGAGGGGCAGCGTGGCGAACGCGGGCAGGACGGTCCACACCAGCGCCACCAGGAGAAACCCGTCGCGGGTCTGCAGTTCGGCCTGGCTGGAGCGCGTGACACCCCACAACGTCGCCCCGCTCACGAAGGTAATCAGCACAGCCTGGTAATAGGCGTGCCGCGCCGCATCGCCGTACAGGAACGATACGCCGAGAGGCGGAAGCATCGCGAGCGAGAAGATGACGATCAACACGCTCAGCACGTTGACAACGGGAAGCGGCCTTACCATGGCGGTCCGGTTCAGACGAAGCCGGCGCTGACCTCGAAGAGTTTCTCCACCTTGGGCAGGAGTTTCTTGTCGGTGACGAAGACGATCACGTGGTCCTCGGCGAGCACCACGGTGTCGTGATGGGCCATGATCACCTTGTCGCCGCGCACGATTGCAGCGATTGCGGCGCCCTTGGGCAGGTCGATTTCCTCGATTCTCCGGCCGACGCAGCGGCAGGAGTTGCGATCCCCGTGCACCACGGCCTCGAGCGCCTCGGCCACGCCGCGGCGCAAGCTGTGTACCCGGGTAACGTGGCCGCGGCGCACGTGCGCGAGCAGCGTACCGATGGTTGCCTGCGCCGGTGAAATCGCGATATCGATCTGACCGGCCTGCAGCAGATCGACGTAGGAGCGCCGGTTGATGAGCGCGACCACGCGGCGCGCGCCCATGCGCTTGGCAAGCAGGCAGGACATGATGTTGTTCTCGTCGTCATTGGTTACCGCGACGAAAAGGTCCATATCGGAGACGTTTTCGGCCTCCAGGAGTCCTTCGTCCGTGACGTCTCCTTGCAACACGAGCGCACGATCGAGGCGCGTGGAGAGTATTTCGCAGCGTCTCTTGTCGTATTCGATGATCTTGATCGCGTAGTCGCTCTCGATCGCCCGCGCCAGGCGCAATCCGATGTTACCGCCCCCCGCGATCATGACCCTTTTTACGGCTTGGTCCATGCGCCTCAGCTCGTGCATGACTTGGCGGATGTCTTTCGTCGCGGCGAGACAAAATACCTCGTCTCCGGCCTGCACCACCGTATCGCCCTCGGGCAGAATCGGGCTGTCGCCGCGAAATATGGCGGCGATGCGCGTGTCCACGGACGGAATGTGCTTCCTGAGGTCTTTCAGGGGATGACCGACCAGGGGACCGCCCTGGAATGCGCGCACTGCAACCAAGCTCACCTTGCCGCGAGCGAACTCGAGCACCTGCAGCGCTTCGGGAAACTCGATGAGCTTGACGATGTAGTCGGTGAGGATCTGCTCCGGGCAGATTGCCAAATCCACGTCGAAGCAGTCCGGGCTGAGCACGCGCTCGTTGGAAAGATAGTCGGTGGCGCGCAGGCGGACGATGCGGGTCGGGACGTTGAACAACACCTGTGCCAGCTTGCAGGCGACCAAGTTGGTCTCGTCGCTTTGCGTTACCGCAATCATCATGTCGCAGTCCTCGATACCCGCCTCGACCAGTACGGAAGGGTGCGCCGCGCTGCCGACCACCGTGCGCAAATCCAGTCGGTCCTGGAGGTTGCGCAGCCTCGTGCCGTCGATATCCACGACCGTAATGTCGTTGGCTTCGGACGCTAGGTTCTCGGCGACCGATGAGCCGACTTGGCCAGCGCCGAGAATTACGATTTTCAAGGCGGAAATCCGCGCGAAAAAGCACGCATTTTATGCCGAACTTGTATCGGAGTCAGTCTTCTTTTCGCCCGGCGAGAATGCCGAGCGCTTTCAACTTGCGGTACAAGTGCGTGCGCTCGAGGCCGCTGCGTTCGGCGACGCGCGCGATGGAGCCGTTCACCTGTGCGAGATGATGCTCGAAGTAGGTCCGCTCGAAGGCCTCGCGGGCCTCGCGCAGGGGGAGATCGAGCGACAGGTCGGTCTCCGCGGCGCGGCGTGCAAACTGTGGCAGCACCCGTTCCGCGTCCGCGACACCGATCTCCTCCTCCAAGCTGGTGAGCGCCAAGTTACGCACTGCTGCGGCGAGATCCTCGAGGTTACCCGGCCACGTGAAATAGCGCAGGAGGTTGAGGGCACCGGTAGAGAAGTTTCGCGGCGGGCAAAAGCGCGTCTCCACCAACTGGGCAAGCATGAGGGTCGCGATCTCGGGGATGTCCTCCGGATGCTCCCGCAGAGCCGGAAGCGCGATGACGATTCCCGCGAGCGCTTGCATCAAGGCCGCGTCGAAACCCTGCGATTCCACCAGGTGCTTCGGCTCCTCCGCGGTGAAAGACACCAGCTGCACGTTGCTCTTTTCCGCGCGTGCTGCGAGAAACGCCAGGTGCTTCTGCTGGTTCCTGGACAGCATCGCGAGTTCCCCGACGAACAGCACGCCGCTGGAAACCTGCTGCAACAGATCCTGAGACACGTCGTTAAGCGCGTGCGCCGCATCGATCCAGGGCGCATTGGGCTGCTGAAGATAGCGGGCGTAGAGCTCCGGCATCACGCCTCTTTCGCCGCGCATCAGCACCGCTGTGCCAGCGGCAGAGATCCTCGCCAAGCGCTTCTTCAATTCGGTGATGATCATCGAGCGGCCGAAATTCGCGATGCTGAGCGGCATCACCGCGCGCGACTCGCCTGCGCGCAGCGCACGCTTCACGGTCGCGAGCAGCTTCTGCAGCGCGATCGGCTTTTCCAGGAAATCCATTGCGCCGATGCGCGTTGCCTCCACTGCCGTGTCGATGGTGCCGTGACCCGACATCATGATCACCGGCATGGTGAGCTGGCCCCCGGTTGCCCATTCCTTCAGGAGCGTAATACCGTCCGCGTCGGGCATCCAAATATCGAGCAACACGAGGTCCGGCCGTCTCTGCGCACGCAACGAGCGCGCCACGGTGGCATTCTCGGCAAGCTGCACCGAGTGCCCTTCGTCGGAGAGGATTTCCGACAACAGCTCCCGGATTCCGACTTCGTCGTCAACGACCAGTATCTGTGCCATGGCCGATCAAGCCGCAAGCGGAAGCGAAATCCGCACCGCCGCGCCGCGACCCCCTTCTTTCCCGATGCGGTTTTCTATCCGAACAGTTCCGTGATGTTCGTCGATGATCCGTTTCACGATCGCCAGCCCCAGTCCCGTCCCTTTGGGCTTGGTGGTGACATAGGGCTCGAATGCTCCGTTGATGATGGCCTCGGGGAAGCCGCAACCATTGTCGCTGATCCGAAGCCACACTTGGCCGCCCGAGAGCTCGGTCGACACTTCGATTTTCGGGTCGCTGCTTCCGAAAAGCGCATCCTGAGCGTTCTGCAGCAGATTGTGGATTACCTGCCGCAAACGGTCGGGGTCACCGCGCACCAGAGGAATGTTCTTCTGGAGGTTGGCCTGAATCCGAGTTCCGGACTGTTCGTACAGGGCAAGCACCTCCGTGACGAGCCGGTTCAGATCCAGTCCGCCCAGTTGCGGCAAGGGGGTGCGGGCATAGTCGCGGAAATCGTCCACCATGTTCTTCATGGCGGTGACCTGTGCGACGATGGTCTCCGTGGCGTGGTCGAGCGCCCGCGCCGCCTCACGCGAAAGTTTGTCGCCGAGTTTCGCCTGCAGTCGCTCCGCGGCGAGCTGGATCGGCGTGAGCGGATTCTTGATCTCGTGAGCGAGCCTGCGCGCGACCTCGCCCCATGCGGTCGCGCGCTGCGCCGCGATCAATTGCGTGACGTCGTCGAATACCGCGACGTAGCCACCCCCACCCGTCTCGGGCAGCGGCGAACCCCTTACCAGAATCACCGCCCCACGCTCACGCATCTCGATCTGCTGCTGCCACGCGGTCCCCCTGTGTTGTTCGAACTCCGCCTGCAACATGCGGGCAAATTCGGCGAGCGTGTGCCAATTGTCGAGCCTCAGTCCAATCAGGGCGGCAACGTCCTCGTACAAGATGCTGCCCGCCCCGTTGTTTGCAATTCGGAGGACAAGGCCATGATCAAAAACGAGTACACCCGCCGACAGATTGGCGAGAATGCTCTCCAGGTAGGCCTTGGCGGTTTCGACCTGCGCCTGATTGAGCAGAGCGGCGCTCCGCGCCTCGCCCAGCTGTTGAGTCATGCTGTTGAACGACTGCGTAAGGATACCCAGCTCATCGCGGCTAGTGACCTGAGCGCGGCGCGAAAAATCACCGCGCGCCACCGCCTGGGTGCCTTCGGCGAGCACGGCAAGCGGTTTCGACAGGCGCCGCGACAGCAGGAACGCGAGTGCGATCGCCGAAAGCAAAGCGAGCAACAGCGTCAAGGTCAGCGTGAGAATGTAGATCTCCTTCAGCCCTTGGCGAGACAGCGACAGCTCCTTGTATGCACGATACACGCTTTGCACTGATTCGCCTTGTTCGGCGAGCGCCTGCGGCACCCAGTGCGTAAGCTGCAGCAAGCGCGGCTCGTCGGCGCGCCTTGGACTCTCCAGGGAAACGATCACTCGCAGCAAGAGTCCCTTGTCGCCGACCGGCTCGACCAAGCCATAGCCGCGCACCTGCCGCGCATCGCGCAACGCCTGCGTACTCGGGGCAGGCGGCACGAGCTTTCCCGGCTCCCGGCTCGCCCTCGCCAGCACCTGTCCTCCTTCGGTCATGAGCCACGCTTCCTCGACGTAGGCCTGCTCGCGCAAACGAGCAAGCGCGGCGGGTTGCTCGCGTCTCGGGGTCTCGGAGAGATCGAGCGCCATCACATGAGCTTTGAGAAGCAGTTCGTTCAACATGACGTCGAGCGCCGCCCGGCCGAGATCGAGTCCCCCCTCTAGCGCGCGCTCGACGCGCACGTCGAACCAAGATTCAATACTCTTCGCGAGGAACTGCAACGACACGGTATAGACGAGGAGCCCGGGAACCACCCCCACCAGAGCAAACATGACGAGCACCCGGAAGGTCAGCAGCGAACCGAACACCTTGGTGCGGCGCTGCCGCGCTAGGATCGCCAACTGATACACAACGAGCCCGAGGAGCGCCACAGCGATCGCCGCGTTCAGGCCGAGCAGTAGCGGATAGTGCTCGGCGAAGAGGGGCGAGTTGGCAGTCGCCGCGGCAAGCAGGAACAGCAAAATGCCGCCGAGCGCGGCGCTGGCGATGAGCACGTAGGTCATCGGGCCTCCTGCACCGGCGCAAGCGGAGTGAACGGAAATCGCTTCCAATCAGACGTCACCGTCCACTCGCGGTTGGTGACGGCGCTCACGCGGAACGGCGTCGGCAGCTGAGCCGGATCAAGGCGCAGGCGCACCGCGGCAACATAGGCTCGGCCGTTTTCGACCTGGTCCTGTCCCAGCACCGGCCAGCCGTGGACCCTGCCGAGTGCCTCCAGCGCCTCGGCGAGCGTGGGGAAGTTCTGATGCAGCGTCCCGCTCGATAGCCGGTACTGTTGCGCCAGCGGGAGATAGGAAAGCCGCAGCTCCAGCTTTTCGAAGGCGGTTTTCTCGTCGAACCAGTACCACCGCCGCCGTGTCAGCTGGAACTCGACGAGGAAGCCGAGTGATACGCCGCCGTTCAGGGCCTCCAGGAGCGGCGCGGTCAGATCAAGGTGAAAATCCGCGTTCAGGAAATAGCGCGTCTCGGCGATTTCCAACCCTACGTTGTTAACCTGGATGGGCTGGGCGAGCGCCGACGCGACGAAGCTTGCCGCGAGCGCGGCAACGAATCGACGCAAGCTTGTGTCCATTCCTCGGCTTAGGCAGTGGTTCTTTTCAACAAGGCGTAGAAGAAGCCGTCGCTATTGGCGCTCGGCAGGATCTGGCCCTCCAAAGGCCGTGGGGCCCCTTTGTCATTCTCGGCGAGCCCTGGGAGCGGAAGCATTTTAGCGTCCGGGTGCCGCAGAAGAAAATTGTCCACCTGAGCGCCGTTCTCCTCGGGAAACACCGAGCACGTGGCGTACAACAATTTACCATCGGGGGCGAGTACCCGCCATAAGGCTTCTAGCGATTCCGCCTGCACGCGGCAGAACTCGGATACATCGGTCTTCCGACGCAGCCATTTGATGTCGGGGTGGCGCCGCACCACGCCCGATGCCGAGCAAGGCGCATCCAGAAGAATGCGGTCGAAAGGCCTCCCCTCGGAGAAATCCTCCGGCTTGCGGCAATCGCCGACCACGACTCTCGCCGAGAGCTTCAGTCTGGAGAGATTTTCGGTGATACGCCGCGCCCGCACGCCGTCCGCGTCCACTGCGAGAAGCTCGCACTGGGCAAGCTCAAGCAGGTGTCCGGTCTTGCCACCTGGCGCCGCGCAGGCATCCAGCACCCGCATCCCGTCGCGAACATCCAGAAGCGGCGCTGCTCGCTGGGCGCCGGCATCCTGCACCGAGACCTCGCCTGCTGCAAATCCTGGGAGCCGCTCTACCCGGCAAGGCTTTTCCAGCAGCACCGCATCTTGTCCCAGCGCCCGCGCGGGAATTCCAGCCCGGTCCAGTTTCTCCAGATACCCCTTCGCAGAGAGTCGTCGCCGATTTACCCGCAAAACCATGGGAGGATGTCGGTTCGACTCCAACAGGACGGACTCCCACTCGCGCGGATAGGCCAGGCGCAACGCGTCGATCCACCATTGCGGATGACGGTAACGGCCAGACTCAGTAGCCTCGATCTCCGAGAGCAGCTCGGGCATGCGCCGCTGAAAGTTGCGCATCACCGCGTTGACCAGCCCTTTCGCGCGCGAGTGCCCAAGCAGAGCGGCCGCCTCCACCGCCTGATGCACGACCGCGTGCGCGGACTGCGGCCGCGCTGCGAGTTCCGCGAGCGCGGTGAGCAGCAACCCACGCACTGGGAAATCCGTGAGAGGTTTCTGCAGCAGTCGCTCTAGGGCCACGTCGACCACCCCGTAGCTCCGCAGCGTGTTGTAGCAAAGATCCTGTGCTGCCGCGGCAAGCGTTTGTGCCGATTCACGGTGTTTCAGGTCGGCGAGCGCAATATTCAGGCTCTCCCCCCCGGAAACGCGCCCGATGGCTTCGGCGGCGGCAACAAAGGCCTGCGCGAGGGAATGGCCGGTGGAAACGGTGGACACGGATGCACTGCGCAAGGTCACGGGCGTTACTTGCATTATAGGCGCGGTGCGTTTGACCGCCCTTGCTACTGGGCTTCGAAGCATTCGCCAGCCGAAAGCGGAAATCCTCTGAGAAATTCGGCGGCGGGCAGTCGCTTTCCCCCCGACCGCTGCAACTCGGTTACAACCAGGGCGCCTTCCCCGCAGGCGACGCGCAAGCCGCGCGGGCCTGCGCCCAGTATCTCACCCGGATTCCCCCGCCCGGCTGCAGTCGCGCAACGCCAAATCTTGAGCTCCACCCCGCGCACGCGTGCATCCGCGCCCGGTGATGGATTGAGCGCGCGAACCTGGCGATTCACGCTCATTGCGCTCTCACGCCAGTCCACACGAGCCTCGCGCCCGTCGAGCTTGGCTGCGTACGTCACCCCCTCGGTGGGTTGAGGTGTCGCCTTGACCGCGCCGGCTTCCAACGCATCCAGAGCCTGCACTATGAGTTTCGCGCCAAGCTCCGCGAGCCGATCGTGCAGCGTGCCCGTGGTATCGTCTTCCAGGATCGGAATTTTCTCCTGCATCAGCACCGGGCCCGTGTCGAGCCCGGTGTCCATCTGCATGATCGATACACCGGTGTCCCGATCACCGGCCAGCAGTGCCCGCTGAATGGGCGTTGCGCCACGCCATCGCGGCAACAGGGACGCGTGAATATTGATTGCCCCGTACCGAGGAAGCTCGAGCACCGGCTGCGGCAGAATCAAGCCATATGCGGCAACCACGATGACGTCAGCTCGAAAATGTTCGAGCTCCGCCCGCGCCTGCGCGTCTCGCAGACTCATGGGCTGGGTTACCTGAATGCCTCGCGCTGCCGCCAGCTTCTTCACCGGTGATTGCGCCAGCGCAAAGCGACGCCCGGCGGGTCGATCCGGCTGAGTCATCACACCGACCACGCGATGGCGGGACCCGAGCAGCGTCTCAAGGCACCGTGCGGCAAATTCAGGAGTGCCGGCGAAGAGGACATTCACGGAAGCGGCACCCGTTCAGGGCTTGCGCGAAAGACAGCCGCTCCGGCAGTCGTCGAATAACGAGTCGGCGGGGTCCCAACCCGCCTCAGGCCGTCTTGCGGAGTTGTTTTTGAAGTTTCGCCTTGATGCGCTGCTGCTTGAGGCGCGACAGATAGTCGACGAAGACTTTGCCCTCGAGGTGATCCATTTCGTGCTGGACGCAGACGGCGAGGAGTTCCTCTGCGACGATGGTAAAGGATCTTCCGTCTAGGCCAAGCGCGCGCACGGTCACGCGCTCGGCACGCTCAACCGGTTCGTAGATTCCTGGAACCGACAGGCAGCCCTCCTCGCGATACTGAACGCCCTCGCTGCTGACGATCTCCGGATTGATCAAGACCAGGAGCTCATTTCGGCTCTCGGAGGCGTCGATGACGATCACCCTTTGGTCCACGTCAACCTGCGTCGCCGCGAGCCCCATCCCCGGCGCTGCGTACATAGTTTCGGCCATGTTCCGGACCAAGGCGCGAACCGACTCGTCAACCTCCAGTACGGGCGCGGCCCTCTTATAGAGCCTCGGATCGGGGTAGCGAAGGATATTCAGCAGCGCCATAAATACTTGCAAATTGAAAGAATTAGATGCAGAATTTAATGCAGACTGTAAAAAGCAAGTCGCCAAAGCTAATATAGGGACTGCGGCAGCTAAATCCAGACGAGGCGGTCATGCAAAAGTCTATCACAGCTCTCCTGGCGCTCGCGCTGGCGGGCGCGGGGTTGTTGGTGCTTGCACAGGGCGATTTACAGGTAAAGGATACGGCGCCGGACCGCTACGTCGTGCAAAGGGGCGACACGCTTTGGAGCATCGCCACCAAATTCCTCAACGATCAATGGCGCTGGCCGGAAATCTGGCGTATGAACGAGGAGCAGATCAGAAACCCGCACAACATCTCCCCAGGGGATGTCCTCGTGCTCGACCGGAGCGTGTCGCCGCCGCAATTGCGCATCGGCGAAGCCGGCGGCGGCCTCGGGGCTGGGGTTGCAGGAGCGGTAAAGCTTCTGCCGCGCATCTACACTCAGCCCTTGACATCGGAGGCGATACCCGCCATTTCGCCCAGGGCGATCGAGCCGTTTCTGACGCAGCCATTGATCATCGAGGAAGGCGGTCTCGCCAGGGCCCCGCGGATCATCGCTACGGAGGAAAATCGGGTCAACGTAGGCGCCGGCAACGTGGCCTATGTCAGCGGTTTTGGTGACACCGACGAGCCCGTTTGGCAGATCTATCGCGCTGGAGGACCGCTGGTCGACCCTGACAACCAGAGGACCCTGGGGTTCGAAGCCGTGTTCCTGGGTACGGCCCGTGTGACGCGAAGCGGCGAACCCGCCACCGTACATATCGTGAATTCCAAGAAGGAGATTTCTGCGGGAGATCGACTCATTCCCGCGCCCCCGCCGACCATCCCCCAATATGTGCCTCATGCCCCGAGTGCCGCGGTAAGCGGCCGAATCATCGGACTTTACGATGCTCTCGCCACCAGCGTGGGCGGGCGCGACTCGATCATTTCCATCAATAGAGGCAGGCGCGACGGCTTGGAGCTCGGACACGTGCTTGCCGTTTACCGTAACGTCGTGATCTACGATCAGAAGGACTATCTGAAATCGCGTGACCGCTCCCCGGCGATACAGTTGCCTCCGGAGCGCTACGGCCTGGCGTTCATCTTCCGTACCTTCGATTCGGTCTCTTACGCGCTGGTAATGGAAAGTTCACGGCCGGTGCAAGGCGGAGATATCGTGCAGAACCCCTAATCAAGATCCCGTCCGGGCGAGGCTTGACGAATGAACGATTCAGGCGACCTGGCCGCCTGGATCGAACTCAGTCTGGTCTCCGGGCTCGGTGGCCAGAGGTTTCGCTCCCTGCTTTCCACTTTCGGTCTTCCCACCAACATATTGAATGCGACGCGATCGCAACTCTGCCGCGTCGTGCCCGAAGCGCTTGCAGCGGGTATCCTCGAGCGAAACAGCGGCTCCGAAGTCGAAAAAGCGCTCGAATGGGCTGCCCGGCCCGAGCACAGGGTGCTTACCCTTGCCGACACCGAATACCCCAAGCAACTCCTGGAAATCGCCGATCCGCCGGCTTTGCTCTATGTTGCCGGCAACGCGAAGCTCCTTTCTTCCCCAGCGCTTGCCGTGGTCGGCAGCCGAAACGCGACGCCGCAGGGACTGAAGAATGCGCAGAGCTTCGCGCGAGCGCTCAGCGAGGCTGGTCTGGTCATCGTGAGCGGCCTGGCTATCGGAGTCGACGGCGCTGCGCACTCCGGCGGCCTGGAG
>VBCJ01000219.1 GCA_005884335.1 Betaproteobacteria bacterium
GCGCACACGAACCAGATGCCGGCGATCGACAGGATCATCACGAGCCCGATCTCGACCGCGCTGCCCCGCATGATCAGAGCCGGCGAGTATACGAAGAGGAAGGGCACGATATAGGAGGCCCAGCCGAAGCGCATCGCGGTCCAGCCCGCCGCCATGGGATCGGTCTTCGCGATCGTGGCGGCGACGAAAGCGGCGGTGGCGATGGGCGGCGTGATGAGCGACATGATTCCGAAGTACAGGATGAACAGATGCGCCGCCATGGGCGGCACGCCCACCTTGACGAGCGCGGGCGCGACCAGGATGGCGAGCATCACGTACACCGCGAGCGTCGGCAGGCCCAGGCCCAGCACGATGTTGGTGATCGCGCAGATGACGAGGAGAAGGAGCAGGTTTTCCGCGCCCAGATTGACGAGGGTGGCGGTGAGCGCGAACGACAGTCCGCCGATCTGGAACAGGCCGAGCACGTAGCCGCCGATGGCGCTGATGACGATGATCTCGCACACGCCGATGCCGGTCTCGATGATCGCGCTCCAGATGTCGGCGAGCTTCATGCGCGCGCCGCGATAGCCGATGGCGAGGCCCAGCGCGATGATGATCGCAGAGGCCAGCGCGGCGGCGGGCTCGGGCTCCCAGTTCAGCCAGAACATCGCGCCGACGATGGCCGCGAACGGCGCGAGGAAGATCCAGCCGGTCCTGAGCACGGGGCCCATGCCCGGGATTTCGCTGCGGTCGACCCTGCCGATGCCGTAGCGCGCCGTCTCCAGGTCGCACTGGATGAACAGCGCCGCGTAGTACAGGAGCGACGGCAGCAGCGCGGCGAGCGCCACCTCGCGGTAGGGCACCTGCAGGAAGTCCGCCATGACGAAGGCCACCGCGCCCATCACCGGCGGCATCATCTGCGCGCCGTTGGCGGCGCAGGCCTCGATCGCCGCGGCAAGGCGCGCCGGAATGCCCGACTTCTTCATGAGCGGGATGGTGACCACGCCGACGGCGAGCGCGCTCGCCGCCGCGATGCCCGAGATGCTGCCGAAGAGACTCGACGCGACCACCGAAATCTTGGCGGCGCCGCCGCGATATCGCCCCATCAGACCGAGCGCGAAGTCGTTGAAGAATCCCGAGCCGCCGGAGCGCGCGAGGAGCTGGCCCATCAGCACGAAGGCCACCACGATGGTGCAGGCGATCTCGAGCACGAGGCCGAGCAGGCCGTTGTTGTCGAAGCTGAGATAGATCGCGAGCGTTTTCGCCTCGACCTTGTGCGTCTGCAGCTGCCCGGGGACGAGATGCCCGATGAGCACCCACACCACCAGGACGAAGGTGATGATGATCAGCGAGTACCCCGAAGTGCGGCGCGTCCCCTCCAGCGTCAGGAAGGCGAGCACCGCAGCGAGGAACAGCAGTTCGAAGGTAACCGTTCCGGCCTGGGCCGTCAGGCGGGGGAAAGTCATCGCCACATACAGGCCGACGGCGAGGCCGGCGGCGGCGAACAGCCAGTCGTACCACGGGATCTCGCGCGGGGTGCCGCGCGCCGCGGGAAAGCTGATGAAGAGAAGCGCCAGGCACACGCCGTAGATTGCGGCGAGGAACTGCTCCGGAAAGAGCACCAGGCCCGCAGCGCGGGTGAGGCCGACGCTGTAGGCGAGGGAGCCGAGCGTGAGCAGCGCCGCGAGCGCGACCTGGGCGAAGCGGCCGGCGGCGGATCGCGGCGGCGCCGCGGCCGATAGCTCCTCCACCTAGCGGAGACCGGTTTCTTTCCAGTACTTCTCGGCCGCCGGGTGATAGGCGAGTCGAGGCTGCAGCTTGCCCGAATGCGAGGGATCGTAGGCGTTGAAGTTCGGGTGGCCCTCGACCAGCGCCTTCTTGTTGGTGTGCACCGCCTTGATGAACTCGCGCACCACTTCGTCCTTCACGTGGGTGCCGACGCCGATGATGAAATCGATGGTCTGCACCTTGGTCGGCTTGTCGATGCCCGCGATGTGGGGCGCCGGATTGACCGTCGAGAAGTAATACTCGGGGCGGATCCTCTTCATGCGCGCCTCGGAGTCGGGCAGCACTTCCATCGGCAGGACGCGCAGCCCGCCGACCGCGGCCGCGATCTCCTGCACCTTGGGTGCGCCCACCGCGAAGAAGAAGAGGTCGATCTTGCCGGATTTGAAGTCCTCCGAGGCGCGGATCACGTTCACCGTCGGCACTTTCTGCACGTCGTTCATCGTCACGCCGCCTGCGGCGAGCAGCGCGTTCAAATGCGTGATGACGCTGGTCTGCTGCACCCATTCCGAGGGCACGTGCTTGCCCTTCAGGTCGGCGATGCTCTGCACGGGCGAGTCCTTGCGCACCCAGAAGGCCATCTGGAACCCGTACAGCGTCAGCGCCACGCGCAAGTTGGGCTTGGCGTTGCCCCTCCAGACGTTCTCGCCGCGCTGAGCCTCGGCCGGCTCGCCGATGTCGAGCAGCAGGAAATCCGCCGTCCCCGAGTTCACCGCGTCGATGATGCCGGTGTCGCCGCCGTAGCCGATGACGCGCACCTGCAGCTTGGAGTGGTCCTGCACCACCTTGGCGATCACCGAGGCCTGGGCGTTCAGCAGCGTGCCCGGCTGCAGCGTGGCGAAGCCGACGGTCTGCGCGCTCGCTCCGCACGCGAGCGCTGCGAGCACAGGCAAACTCAGTATACGGATCGCGTTCAGCATGCTTGCCTCCTCTCCTAGTGTGAAAACCGGGGACAGACCACTATTTTCTTGCGCAGCAAAGTGGAACGGGAGATGGCTACTGAAAATGGTGGTCTGTCCCCGGTTTTTAATCAGGCCATGAAAAGCCCGCCGTTGATGTCGACGACCGCGCCGGTCATGTAGCCGGCTTCGTCGGAGGCGAGAAACGCGATGGCGGCCGCGACCTCCTGAGGGGTTCCGGCACGGCCCACCGGAATTTGCCTTGCGATCTCTGCGTTCTTGTCCGCCCCGTGCAGCGCCGCCATGGCGGTGTCGATGTAGCCGGGCGCGACGCAGTTGGCGGTGATGCCGTCGCGGCCGAATTCGCCTGCGATCGAGCGCGAGAGCGCGAGCAGGCCGGCTTTCGCAGCCATGTAGCTCACCCCCGAGATATAGGTCCGCGAGCGCCCGGCCAGCGACGAGACGCAGACGATGCGTCCCCAGCGCCGTTCGCGCATGAACGGGATGAATGCGCGGCACAATCGAAGCGCCGCGGAGAGATTGACCTCCAGCACGGCGTTCCATTCTTCCAGCGTCGTTTCGAGAAGGCCCGCGGCGCGGCCGCTGCGGCGCGGAGAGGGGATCCCCGCGTTGTTGACGAGGATGGTCACGGGCTCCCAGCGTTTGCGCACCGCCTCGTCCAGATTCCCGCCTGCGTCGAGGTGGGCAACGTCCTGTACGAGCCCGAGAACGCGATCCGAAGGCAGCTTGCCTGCCGCCGAGCGCACGGCGTCGGCGTCCTTGTCAACCATCGCGACCCGGTGTCCCGCCGCAAGAAGAGCCTCCGCTGTCGCCAGGCCGATTCCGCGCGCCGCGCCGGTGACCAGCGCGGTGCGCGAAAGGCGCTGATCGTTCGTCGCCATGGAATGCCGGTCAGGGCGCGGCGTGGTAGACGAGTTTGTCGAACGAGCGTTCCTTGAGATGCTGATCGAGGCCCCAGCGCTTGACCTGCTCGAACACGCTCTCGAACTCCTCGCGGGGGATCGGCTCGTAGACGAAGCGCTCGCCGCGGGAGAAGCCGCTATAGCGCGGTCCAGTGCGCGCAGGTACGCGCGCACCTCCTCCCTAGGCGTGGATTCCGGCACCCACCACAGCGTATGGAACTCGTCGGCGATGATTTCGCGAAGGCCCAGCTGCTTTGCCATGTCGATCTGCGGCGGCAGCAGGCTCGCCGCCTCGATCTCCCTGTCGAGGAGCGCTGCGAGCCGCGCGCCGAATCCGCCCACGTTGGCCGTCTTGATGTGCTCGAGCGGCAGGTACTTCTCCAATCGGAAGGGGACGTTGAAATGGCTCCCGGCGCGCATGCCGACCGCGATCGGCACGTCCTTCAAGTCCCCGGGCCTGCGGATCTTCGATTCCGGGCGAACGAAGATGGCCCAGGGCGAGACGCCGTGGCAGTCGGCCACCATGCGGCCCATCCCGGCGCTCGCGTTGCTGATCGTCCCCCACACGCAGGCGCACTGGACGACCTGCTCGCCCCCGCCCTCGGTGTAGGGCTTGTCCTGCGGGCGCTGAAAGTAATCGTATTTCTTCCAGCTCGACTGGGTGCCGCGGAAGGTCTTCCAGTCGAGCTCGACTTCGATGCCTTCGTCGGCGTAGAACCCTTCCTCGTAGGCGACGAAGTCGTTGAGCCCCATGCCCTTCGGGGCGACCTTGACGTGCGGCAGCTTGCCGGTCATGCCTGCCTCCTCGCGCGAGCAAGTACAGCGGCTACTATACGCTCCGCCAGACGGTACAATTGGCGCGATACGTAATGCCAGTTCGGAGGGGGACCATGACGGTTCGTTCTTTGCAGCACATCGCTCTTGCCGTGCCGGATGCGACGCTCGGCACGAAGTTCTACACCGATTTCGGCATGGAAGCCCGCGAGTTCGACAAGCGCATCGTCATGCGCTGCCAGGGCCGCGATCAGGACCAGGTGATCCTGGTCGAAGGCAAGAAGAAGCACATGCACCATGTGTGTTTCGGGACGAAGGCCGATGAGCTCGAGGGCCTGAAGAAGCGGCTCGCGCAAGCGGGCGTCAAGCTCGTGGACCCACCGAAGGAAACGCCGGGCGAAGGCATCTGGTTCCGCGACCCCGACGGGCTGCTCGTGAACGTGCGCGTCGCGGAAGCCGCGAAGTGGCGCACCGTCGCGGAGTGGAAAATCAACAACCCGGGCCACCTGAACCGCGCCGGCGTGCCCGGCCATCCGAAGCGCGACATCCAGGTGCGGCCGACGCGCCTCGGCCACACTTTGCGGTTCACATCGCAGATGGAGAAGATGGTCGACTTCTATACGCGCGTCGTCGGCCTGCAGCTCTCGGACCGCGCGCAGGACATCGTCGCCTTCATGCGCGGGCAGGGCGGCAGCGACCACCACATCTTCGGCTACATCAAGTCGGACCGGCCGGGCTTCCACCACGCGAGCTTCGAAGTCGGCAACGTCGACGAGATCGGCATGGGCGCGTGCCGGCTGCTCGACAAGGGCTACAAGGACGGCTGGGGGTTCGGCCGGCACGTGATCGGCTCGAACTTCTTCCACTACATCCGCGATCCCTGGGACAGCCTCGCCGAGTACTTCTGCGACATCGACTACATCCCGGCGGATTCGACCTGGAAGGCGACCAACTACCCGGCGGAAGACTCTCTCTACGTTTGGGGCCCCAAGCCCCCGGAGGCCTTCGGAATGAATTTCGAAGCGGGCTAGAATTTCCTTAAGCCGTGAGGGAGATGACCGAATCCTCGTACTTCCCCGGCCCCATGTCGCCTTTGGAGAAGATCTTGCGCTCGGCGATCCACTTGAAGGACTCTTCGAACACTTCCTTGGTGTAAGGCTCGAAGACGATGCGCTCGCCCGGACCCCAGCGCCGCGTATCCATCTGTTCGAGGAAGCGCGCCGGGAATTCCTTTTTGTAGTAGTGCGTGTAGAGCTCGGGACGCAGATCGATGTCCCTCTGCGCGCGGCGCAATGCGCGGAAATATTTGCGCAGATCCTCAGGATCGGGGTCACCCGTGATCGAGGTGGCCATCATGAACGTGGTGTCGATCACCTTGCGGAACCCGAGCTGCTCGAGGAAGTAATACGGTCCGCTGAATAGCGAGGCCGCCGGCACTTTGCGGTCGATCAGCTTCTCCAGGCGGCTGAACAAGAGCCCGTCGGCAAACGACAGCTTGATGTCGTCCAGGCCCATGTACTGCTCGAGCCCCTGGATGGTGGAGTAGTGGCTGCCCGACTGGTAGCCGACCGAGATCGGCACGCCTTTGAGATCCGAAGGATGCTTGATGTCGGACTCGGCCGGCACGAACACGCCGCACGGCGCGACCGAGTACGCGTCGGCGTAGAGCTTGCCGTGACCGGTAGAGGCGGCGACGTTCACGGTCCAGTGGCAGGCGCCGCTCACGTCGCAGGCGCGGCCCTGCTCGATGCTCTGGTAGGCGCCGATCTTGTCCGGCGTGGCGTGCTTTTTCCCCACGTCGCCCGGGCCATAGTTGTCGCGGAATTCATAATCGAGGGCTTCGGCCTTGAAGTAGCCCTTTTCCTCCGCTACCCATTCCTGCAGCCTGAAGTGAGGGGAAATCACGAACTTTGACATCGCCGGTTCCTCGCGGAGGTCAGTCGGGTGAAAAATCTACTCTGACGGGCGACGGATTGCAAAGGAAACTTGTCGTGGGATGGGTCCCACCGGCCTCGTGCCCCTGTAAAATAACGGGTCGTGAAGGGGGCGCGATATGCATGGAATTTCTTGTTGAAGGCGCGCCGCGCCGCATCGACATCGCGAGCCTCGTCATCGCCGGCTGGACCGGCCGCGACAAGGCGGCCGTCGAGCACCATATCGCCGAGCTTGCCGCCATCGGCGTGAAGCGCCCGCGCGCGATACCGTGCTTTTATCGGCTCGGCGCGAATTTGCTCACCACGGCGCCCGAAGTGGACGTCGTCGGCGAAGACTCGAGCGGTGAAGTGGAGTTCGTGCTTGTTGCGGAGCCCGATGCGATGTACGTGGGCGTCGGCTCTGACCATACCGACCGGAAAGTCGAGGCCTACGGCGTCACCGTATCGAAGCAGATGTGCCCCAAGCCGATCGGCCGGGAGCTTTGGCGATTCACGGAGGTCGAAAAGCATTGGGACCGCCTGGTGTTGCGCTCGCACCTGACGCGCCAAGGGAGGCGCAGGCTCTACCAGGAAGGCGCGGTAAGCGGGATGCTCGCGCCGCGCGATCTGCTCGCGCGCCTCGCCGACTCGGGCGCGAGGCTCTCGCCGGGGACCGCGATGTTCTGCGGTACTCTTGCGGTGCAGGGCGAGATCGGCGGCGGCGAGCGCTTCGAGATCGAGCTGCACGACCCGCTGAACAATCGCAGCCTCAGGCACGCGTACGCAACCCGCAGCCTCACGATCGCGGACTAGTAGGAGATCACATGGCGATCCAGAAAGAGCACAAGGAGTTCTACACAGTCGACCTCGACAAGGGCTGGGAAAAACTGCCCGGTTATCCGGACGGGATCCGGCAGCAGGTGCTTGCCGGATTCCTCGACGAGAAAACAAAGCGCGGTTTTCGCACGCGACATCTGCGGTTTGACCCCGGCGTATACACCGCCGAGCCCTTCGTGCACGATTACTGGGAAGAGGTGTATCTCGTCTCGGGCGACCTGATCGTCGGCAACGACAGGAACGGCAGAGGCGGCACCCGCTTCGGCCCCAGCACGTACGCTTGCCGCCCGCCGGGAACGCTCCACGGACCGTTCAAGTCGGAGAAAGGCTGTCTCCTGCTCGAAATGCATTACTACGACGAAAGCGCGAAGCGCTAGCCGCCGAGGCAAAACCCGATGGCCGAACCTGCCTTCCGCTCGATCGCGGCGCTCGCGCGTGAGCTCGCCGAGGGCAAGACCACGAGCCGCAAACTCGTCGAGGCGGCGCTCGCGCGCATCGCCGACGCGGGCGGTGAGGGCGGGCGCGCTTTCACCAAGGTGCACGCTCAGGGCGCATTGCTCGCCGCAGACGCCTCCGACCGGTTTAGAAAGGAGGGCGTGGTGCCCTCTGCGCTGGCGGGACTGCCGGTTTCGATCAAGGATCTTTTCGACATCGCCGGCGAGGTCACGACAGCCGGCTCGAAGATCCTGCGCGACGCTCCTCCCGCGACCGCGGACGCGGTCGCCGTCGCGCGGCTGCGCGCAGCCGGGGCCGTGGTCATCGGTCGCAGCAACATGAGCGAGTTCGCTTTTTCCGGGATCGGCATCAACCCGCACTACGGCACGCCCGCCAATCCCTACGACCGCGGCAGCCGCAGGATTCCCGGCGGATCGTCCTCGGGCGCCGCGGTGTCGGTCGCAGACGGCATGGCGGCCTTTGCGCTCGGCACCGACACCGGCGGCTCGGTGCGCATTCCGGCGGCGCTGTGCGGAATCGTCGGGTTCAAGCCGACCCGGGCGCGCGTTCCGCTCGTCGGGGCGTTTCCGCTCTCCACCACGCTCGATTCGGTCGGGCCGCTCGCGCCCACGGTCGAGTGCTGCACAACCATCTTTCAGGTGCTCGCGGGCGAGCCGCCGCGGTCGCTCACCGCTGCCGAGTTCCCGGGGCTGCGCCTCGGTGTGCCGAAAAATCACATGCTGGAGGATCTCGACATCGAAGTCGCCGAGGCATTCGATTCGGCGATGCAACGCCTGTCGCGCCGCGGCGCAAAAATCGTCGAGCTCGCGGTGCCGGAATTCGCCGAGGCGGCGAGGGCAAACTCAGGCGGGGGGATTTCCCCGCCGGAGGCCTACGCCGTGCACCGGAAATGGATCGAGCGCGAGCAGGAATTCGATCCGCGCGTGCTGGAGCGGATCCTGCGCGGCGGATTCGTCCTGGCGGCCGATTACATCGATCTGCTCGCGACGCGAAATCGCCTCGTGGGGCGTTTTACGCGGGCAAACTACGATATCGACGTCCTGGTCATGCCCACGGTGCCGCGCATCGCTCCTCCGATCGACGGTCTGGAGCGCGACGCCGAGACTTTCCGCCTGGCGAACGGCAACATGCTGCGCAATACCAGCCTGATCAATTTCCTCGACGGATGCGCGCTGACGCTGCCCATTCACGCGCCCCGGGAAGCGCCCGTCGGACTGATGGTGGTCGGTTTTTCAGGCGAGGACGAGCGGGTCCTCTCGGCGGGGCTGGCGATCGAGGCCGCATTGGCCTATCAAGGGCCGGTTCTCGTAGAATAAAGGTTAAAGCGGACGCGAAGCGCCGCTTTAACTCCGCGCGTTCGAACGGACGCTGGAGCGCCGTTCAGCGCGGAACATGTTTCAAAAAGCGGAGGGAAGCGAACATGAGGTACAAGACACTAAGCACCGTCGCCATCGGTTTTGCCGTTGCGCTGCTCGCCGCCGGGCCGGCGCTCGCGCAGCAGAAAGTGAAGATCGGCTTCATCACGACGCTCTCGGGCCCCCAGGGGGTCGTCGGCGAGTACATGAGGAACTCGGTGGAGCTGGCGCTCGATCATCTCGGGCGCAAGATGGCGGGGCTCGACGTCGAGATGATCTACGGTGACGACCAGGTCAAGCCGGACGTCGGCAAGCAGGTCGCAGACGAGATGTTGAAGAAGCACCAGGTGCATTTCGTCGCCGGGATCATCTGGTCGAACGTCATGCTCGCGGTCGCGCCCACCGTTACAGACGCGGGCACGTTCATGATCGGCACCAACGCCGGCCCGCACGAGCTCGCCGGAAAACAATGCAACGAGCTGTTCTTCACCACTTCCTGGCAGAACGACGATACGCCCGAGGCGATGGGAAAGGTGATGCAGGACCAGGGCATCACCGACGTGTACGTCATGGCGCCGAACTATGCCGCCGGCAAAGACATGGTGAACGGGTTCAAGCGCTCCTACAAAGGTCGCATCGTCGACGAGGTCTATACGCGCCTCGGGCAGACGGACTACCAGGCTGAGCTCTCCCAGCTGCGCTCCAAAAATCCGAAAGCGGTATTCGTCTTCTACCCCGGCGGCATGGGCATCTCGTTCCTGCGGCAGTACTCGGAAGCGGGGCTTCGCGGGCAGTTCCCGCTGTATTCGGTGTATACGGTGGACGAGATCTCGATCCCGGCGGTGAAGCATGCCGCGCTCGGCCAATACGAGACCCGCTACTGGAGCCCGGACCTGAAGAACCCGGCGAACCAGAAATACGTCTCGGACTACCGCAGGAAATACGGCAAGATGCCGGTATTCTACGGAGCGCAGAGTTACGACGGCATCCTGCTGATCGATTCGGCGGTGCGCGCCGTCAAGGGCAATCTCTCGGACAAGAAGGGCATGGTCGCGGCGATGAAGAAGGCGGACTTCGCCTC
>VBCJ01000295.1 GCA_005884335.1 Betaproteobacteria bacterium
CGAGGTAAATCATCAGGAAGAAAGTCACCAGGATCACGATCGAACCGACGAACGCCGGGTAGAGAACGAGCTTCTTCATGTGCTCGGCCAGCTCGTCTTCCCATTTCAGGTTCTCGACGAGGCTTTTCAGCACCTCGGCGAGCTTTCCCGTGTCCTCACCGGCGCGGATCAGGCTGGTGAAGACCGGGTTGAAAATCTGCGGATACTGGGCGAGGCCTTGCGACAGCCGCAGGCCGCCCTGGATACTCTCGATGACCCCCGACATGACTTCGCGAAATCGGGCATTTTCGATGCTGTCGCGCAGGTCGATCAGCGACTCGACAAGCGGTACTCCGGCCGCGATGAGCTGCTCCATGTGAAAGCAGAAGTTGATGAGCTCCGCGCGCTTGATTTCACCCGAGCGAAGAAGGCTCCCGCCATGACGGGTCGGCCCGCCTCGCACCAGGTCGAGCCCCATGCGCTTCAGGCGCAGCTCGAGATCGACCAGATTGATCGCCTCGATCTGGCCGAGCATCGTCTTTCCCCGGGTATCTACCGCCTTGTAGGCAAAGAGTGCCATGTTTGATTGCGTCGGCCCTGCGCGGGCCCGTGCTTACATCCGGTCGGTGAGGTCGACCACGCGCATCAGCTCGTCGAGCGCGGTCGAGCCGTCGACAACCCGGCGAACGCCGTCGTCGGCCAGCGTGCGAAACCCCCTCGCCAAGGCTGACCTCTGCAATTCCCGGCCGGTGGCACGGTGCGCGATCAGCTCGTCGAGCTCTCCGTCCATCTTCAGGATCTCGATGATGGCCATGCGACCCCGATAGCCCTGATACTCGCATTGGTCGCAGCCCACGGCCCGGTACAGGGTCGGCGGCCGATCGGGCCGCGCCCCCACGAGGCTGCACTCGCCTGCGCTCGCCTGATGAGCCTGCTTGCAGTGCTTGCACAATTTGCGGACCAGGCGCTGCGCGACGATGCCGATGATGTTGCCGGCGAGGACGTCCGGGACGATGCCGATGTCGAGAAGCCGGGGAATCGCGCCGGCCGCCGAATTGGTGTGGAGGGTCGAATAGACCTGGTGTCCGGTCATCGCCGCGCGGAACGCCATGGTGGCCGTGTCTTCGTCGCGAATCTCGCCGACCAGGATCACATCGGGGTCCTGGCGCATGAGCGAGCGGATGCCGTTGCCGAAATCCATCTTGGCGGCTTCGTTGATCGAGGTCTGCCGGATCAGGGTCATGGGATATTCGACCGGATCCTCCAGCGTCATGATGTTGAGGCCGTCGTTGTTGATGTGATTGAGCACCGAGTAGAGCGTGGTCGTCTTGCCGCTGCCGGTGGGGCCTGTGACCAGGATGATGCCTTCGG
>VBCJ01000296.1 GCA_005884335.1 Betaproteobacteria bacterium
CTTGTGGAGGGACCTTATCTGGCGCAGCACCCCGTCGATGCGATAGCGGATGCGCAGGAAACTCTGCTCCGGCTCGAAGTGAATATCGGAGGCGGCTCGCTCGACGGCGTCCGCGAGGAGCGCGGAAATGAGGCGCACCACCGGTTGCGAATAAGCGTCGCCGGATGCCTGCAGGCTCTGGTAATCGATCTCGCCGGTCTCGATCTCGTGCAGGATGCCGTCGATCGAAAAATCGTGGCCGTAGTACTGGTCGATAGCCCGGCCGATCTCGCCCTCGCCCGCGAGCCGCATCTCCAGGGAAAACTCTCCGCGCAGCTGCGCCCGCACTTGGTCCAGCGCCACGATGTTGTTCGTGTCGGCAATCGCGATGATGAGCTTGCGTGCCTCGCGGTCGAGCGCGACCGGGAAGATGGTGTGTCGCTTGGAGAATTCGCGCGGCACGAGCTTCAGCGCCATCGAGTCGACGACGATCTGCGTGAGGTCCACGCTCTGCAGGCCGAGCTTTTCGGACAAGGCGTCGCGCAACGTCGCCTCGGACACGAAGCCCAGATTTACGAGGAGCTTTCCGACGGGATTCATCGAGAGCGCTATTTGCTCAGCTCCTGCATGCGCAGCCGCGCGCGGGCGGGGTCGAAGCTCGCCGCGCGTTTGTCGGTCAGGGCGAGCGCCCGCTGGTAAAACTCGAGCGCCAGCTTTCCCTGGTGCAGCTGATCGAGACTGACGGCGAGATTGAAGGCGTAGTCGGCATTTTCCGGATCGACCGAGTGGGCCTTGAAGTACGCCGCCTGGGCCTCGGTCCAGCGCGACTGCTGCGCGTACTGGTTGCCGAGCGAGAAGTGCAGAAGCGCGGCCTCCGGCTGGATTGCGATGAGGTTTTTCAAGCGGCTCTCCGAAGCCACCGGGTCAAGCTGGCCGCGCAGCGAGATGAGGCTCGCCATTGCGTGGCTGTCGCGCGGGTCGAACTCGAGCAGCCTGAGATACCGCGCTTCGGCCGAGTTGAGTTGGCCGCTGCGCACGTCGATGGCCGCGAGGCCGAGCAGCGCGTCGCGGTTGGTCGGCTCGCGCGCGAGCGCGCGCTGGTAGCCGTCGCGGGCGGCGGCGAGGTCGTTCCTCTGGAACGCCTGATACGCCTGTTCGACCAGCGGATCGACGGAGAGCGTGGGGGCATTGATCGCGATCGGCGCGACGGAAGCGGTCGGATCCGAGGAGGGTTCGGGCTTTAGCGCCGGAGGCGAGGCTAGCACGCCTGATGCCTGTTGGGACCGTGGACGCGGACGCACCGGCTGTATCGGAGGGATTCCCGGAACTGCGGTGCGTGCTGGCGCAGGCACGGCGGCCTGCGGTGCTTGCACGGGCGCAGGAGGCGCTGCGGCGGGTTGGGAAGGTTCTGCCACGGGGGCGGACGCAGTTGCGGACTGAGCGGGCGTCGCGACCGGGCGGGCCTGCATTTCCACCGGGGGGACGCTGTATCTCGGCCGCATTTGCCACCATACATAGCCACCGTAGCCCAATGCGACCAGGACGAGCGCGCCCAGGGTGAGATAAAACGGCCGACGCGGGTTGTAGTCCATCTCCTTCACCTGAAAAAGCTGTTGAGCTTGGGCGCGCTCCGCGGTACGTGCGAATTCGTTCGTCGAAAGGATCGGCTGTGCAGCGGGCTCGAACGTTTCCTGTTCCTGCAGCGAAAATTCAGGCCTTGCCGCCGCCGGCTCCGCGGCCTTCGTTTCCGAAGAAGGCAAATCGTCGCTGAGGATCTCAAGCGGCTGCGAGATGTCGGGCAGCTTCTCCCGGGTCATCACCGGCTTGGGCGGCTCGGACTTGGGCTCCGCAGAGGGCGCCTCCCCCTTGGCGACCTGCTTGGCGAGCTCGGCTTTTTTCAGCGCTTCGAGGAGCAGGCTCATCTTGAGAACTCGGGCAACCCTGCCTTGCCGCTGTTGGGGCGCGAAATGAAGTCCTCGCCTGGAAGCATCTCGCGGAAAGCGCGGAAGTCGCCGTCGATGCTCGGATCCTTGACAACGATCGGGCGCAGAAAAACGACGAGCTCGGTCTTGGTGTTGTTGCGGTTGCGCGAGCTGAACAGCGAACCGATGATCGGGATGGAGTTGATAATCGGAATCGTGTCTTCGATGTCGTTGACCGAATCCTCGATCAATCCTCCCAGCACGGCGATTTGACCGCTGTTGACCTTGATCAACGATTCCATTTCCCGCATGCGCAGTTGCGGGATCAGGTTCTGAGGCACGTTCGGCGCTGTAAAGATCGGATTCGGATCCGGCACGAATTTCACGAGTCGTGTAGTGGTCGGTTTAACGTTCAACAGAATGGTGTCGTTGTCGCTGATCTGAGGGGTCACGTTCATCACGAACCCTACCGGCACGGTGACCGGAGTTGTGTTGGTAGCCGTCGTCGAGAGTGTCGTGATACTCCCGGGGACCACAGTCACCTGAACGTTGAAGTAAACGATATTGTCGACGACCCGAAGCAGAGCGGTCTGGT
Source organism: Betaproteobacteria bacterium (assembly GCA_005884335.1). Lineage (GTDB taxonomy): Bacteria > Pseudomonadota > Gammaproteobacteria > Burkholderiales > SG8-39 > VBDM01. The sequence continues at coordinate 2,497 of VBCJ01000296.1, forward strand.
TGTTGAGCACTGAAATCTTCGGGCTCGAAAGCACCCGCACGTTCCCAAAGGACTCGAGCAACTGGAGGATCCCGGAGATATTTCCCCTTGATGCATTGACGGTAAGAATGCTGGGAAACCCCGGGGTACTGGGAAGGCCTGATGTCCTTCCCGTCTCGGTCACCAAAAGCGAGGTCAGCCCTCGAACGCGCAGGGCCGACCAATCGATCCCCTGCTGATACTGGTTGTTCAGCTGTACTTCGGCTATCGTCGCCTCGATCAGCACCTGGCGTTTTGCGTTCGCCAGCACCTGATCGAGAAATTCCTGGATCTTTTCATGCTGCCGCGAGGTCGCGCGCACGATGACAAGGCTCGCCTCGGCGTTGACCATAACCGCCGCCGCCTCGCGGAAGCTGATGTTGGGCGTGGTCGTCTCGGGGGCAACGCCCGACGCGCCCGCAGGGCCCGGAGGGGCCGCTCGGGGCTGGAACGAGGGGCCGCCAGTCGGCAGAACCTTGTCGGTCTCGTGCAGGATGTCCTTGATGTTCTTTTCCAGCGTGGCCCAGAACTTGTTGTCGGAGGTATTGCGGACCGTCGTGCTGGAGCTGTTGCCGCCGCCCGTCCCGCCCGCGGCACCCCCTCCAGCGCCGGCAGTCCCAGCGCCGGTCCCGATTTGCGAGGAAACGCCAACGGTCCCCGTGGAGGTGCGCTCCATATTGACGTAATCGATCCGGTAAGTGTGCAGATACGGGGAGTCCGGCATGACGATCAAGTTCGGGCCGTCCAGTTCCCAGCGCATGTCGACCTGCTTGGAAATACGCGACAGAAGCTGCGGCAGAGTCTGTTCGATCGCATTGAGTGTGACCGTCCCGGTGATTCCCGCGTGAACGTCTATGTTCAGCTTGGCGTCGCGGGCGAGAGCGAACAGCAGTTCCTGAACCTTGACTCCGTTTACTACCACGCTGTAAGTCTCGGGTCGCTGCGTAGGCTTGGGCTTGGGCAGGATCGTGGAGATCTGTATGGGAGCAGGCACGGTGCCGGAAGGCGGCGGCTCCCCGGCGCGAAGGTGCGTGTCCGACTGCTGAATCGGCGGGTGGGCGCACGCGCCCAACACGAGCACAGAACACGCCAGCGAAATGCGTCGCAAGGTCGCCTCCGATTGCCGCTCCAACTTGCTGCCTGGGTAGAATTTCCCGGACCAGTATAACAGTACCACGTAACAAACTGATTTAACAAACCAAAAGAACTACGAAGCCGCGTATTTCCCGCCGGCGGCTACTGGCGGTTCTGGCTGCGCATTCTTTCCACGCTCCGATAGTACGGATGGTACGCGGACAACAGCGGCGGCAGCCCTTTTATGGCGGCCAGCGCTTGCTCCCGGCTCGCGTAGGATCCGTAAGCGACACGGTAGTGCTGCTGGCCGTCGATCTTCACGCTGTAGACGAAAAGCTCGCCAACCGGCAGCACCTTCGATGCTCGAAGCAAGAAGTCTTCCAGTTGCCCTAGTTCTTTCGAATTGACAATGGCCAACTGGATTGCATAGTGATCTCTAGGCGCGCCCTGGAGCCACTCCTGGGTTGCGGCAAAGCGTCCTCGGGCGAGCTCCCCCCGCTCGGGAGGCAGCGGCTGCGCGAGTGTCAGAATTTCCTCACTTCGTTTGAGTGCCGACGCGTCCGCGTTCGCGGACGCAGACAAGCCCGAAACAACGGGCATCGCCGCTTTCGCGGGCCGAGCGGGGGGGTCGGCCGCCGTGCTCGCCGCGGCGGGTGGGGGGCCGGGCGCGATGGCCGATCGACCGGCCGAAAGGACCATGTGTGTTCCCCATCCGAGCACAACGCCCGCGGCGAGCGCAGCCGCGCCGATCCGAATCTTTTGCATGCCGGTCCGCGTTCGATGAAACTCGGTGTCGCGCACGGCCCTTCTTGCCTCAACCTGGGTGACCGCATGGGTGCCGGATGCGAAGGCCGCGAGCAGGGACTTGTCCGAGAGGATATTGACCCGGCGCGTCAGTCCTTGGGACGCGCTCGCAATGACCCTGATTGCTCTCCGATTGAAGACCTTGGGACCGCGGTAGCCGGCGGCGCGCATGCGAAAGTCGATGTAGTTCTCGATGTCGCTGCGCACCAGGGGCTCCAGGCGAAAGCTGTGAGTGATGCGCTCTCTCAGTTGCCGCATGCCGGCTGCGTCGAGGTGCTCGTCGAATTCCGGTTGCCCGAAGAGCACGATCTGCAGCAGCTTGTGACGGTTCGATTCGAGATTCGACAGCAGCCGGATCTCCTCGAGCGTTTCGTCGGGCATCGCGTGCGCTTCGTCGATCAGCACTACCACCCGGCGGCCCTCGCCGAAGAGCCGGATGAGATGCTCCTGCAGTGCTCGAAGAATGCGCGTCGTTTGTCCTTTTTCCAGTTCGAGCTTAAGCTCGTCGCCGATTGCAAGAAGGATTTCGTCGCGCGACAGCGACGGATTGGCGAGATAGATGGTTTCGACCGTCGCAGGCAGCCGCTCCATCAGTACACGGCACAGCATCGTCTTGCCGCTGCCGACCTCGCCCGAGACCTTGACGATGCCCTCGTCATGGGTAATGGCGTAGAGCAGGGCTTCCAGGGTCGCCCCGCGGTTGGCGCCCTGAAAGAAGAAATCGGTGTCGGGGGTGATGCGAAAGGGCGGCTCTTTCAGCCCGAAATGGTCTAAATACATCGAATCCCCTCCCGGAGCGGGCCGCTAGCTCTATTGCTGCTTTTGCGCCGACTCCATGCGGGAGTACAACGTCGTGCGGTTAATACCGAGCATTTTGGCCGCCTGACTGACGTTGCCTCGCGTGAGCTTCATCGCCGCCTCGATGTAGCCCTGTTCCCAGGCCTTGAGCATCTCGTCGAGATTGAAGCTGCGCTCGCGCTGCAGATGGCGTTGTGCCTGCTCGATGAGCGTCCCCGGATCCGATGGCAATCCGGGTCCCCTGTCGGCCTGCGCTTCCAGATCGAACTCGGGCTCGAGTTCCGCGAGGGACAGCTTCTGGCCAGCGTACTTGGTGGTCAGCCGGATGACGACGTTGCGCAGCTCGCGCACGTTGCCGGGAAAGTGATAGTCGCGCCAGGCCTTTTGCGCCGCATCGTCCAGCGCGAACGGCGGGAGCTTCGCCTGCCCCGCGTAGAATTTACGGTAGTGTTCGAGCAGTAGCGTGCGGTCCTCGTCCATCTCGCGCAGGGACGGTACCTCGATCGTGAACACCGACAGCCGGTGATACAGGTCGGCGCGGAAATTTCCCTTCCTGATTTCCTGGCGCAGGTCGCGATTGGTGGCGGCAATCACCCGGGAACGGGAGAAACGCTGCTGCGTCTCGCCGACGCGCTGGAACTCGCCGTTCTCGAGCACGCGCAGAAGCTTGGCTTGCAGCTCCAGGGGCAGCTCGCCGATCTCATCGAGAAACAGCGTTCCGTCGCTCGCGTCCTCGAAATAGCCCGATTTGTTTTGCGTCGCCCCGGTGAAGGCGCCCTTGGTGTAGCCGAACAGCGTAGGCTCGACCAGGGTCGGCGCGATCGCCGCGCAGTTGAGCGCAAACCATGGCTTCACGCGCCTCCACGAAAGGCGATGCAGCAGGTTCGCCACCACTTCCTTGCCGGTTCCCGATTCGCCCTCGATGAGCGCCGGGAAGGGCGAGTCGGCGTATTGGCTGATCTGGCTTTTCAGCTTTTGCAGTGCGGGACTCTTGCCGACCAAAGGATCGGCCTCGGCGATCCCTTCTCCCGAGATTTCAGCCGCCCGAAACTGCAGGGCGTGCAGCAGGATCTTTTTGAGATTCTCCGGATCGCAGGGCTTGGCGACGAACTCGGCGGCACCGAGCGTGCGCGCGTGCCTCGCGTTGGCAGCGTCGTTCTGGCCCGATAGAACCAGGATCTTCATTGCCGGAGAATGTGCGAGCAGGTCGCTGATCAGCTGGAAGCCCTCGTCGGGCCGATGGGGCATGGGGGGCAGCCCGAGATCGACCAGCGCGAGCTGCGGCGCCTCGTCGAGTTGCCGCAGCAGACTCACGGCGTGCTGGCGCGAATCGCTCACCATGACCTCGAAATCCTTTCCGAGGGCGTAGGACAGGGTCTCCGTGATGAGCGGATCGTCGTCGACGATCAGCAGGCTGGGGTGGGGGGCTTCAGGCATGAGCTTCGATGCATTTCAGGAAGGCGCGCTCCAGTGACGATTCCCCGTGGAGCTCGCACAATCCGCGAGGCGCGCCGGCGTAGGCAATCGCTCCCGCGTGCAGAACAGTGACGCGGTCGCAAACCTCCTCGACGTCGGCGAGCGAATGCGAGGTGAAAAGCAGGGTTCGCCCTTCCGACTTGAGGTTCAGGAGCAGGTCCTTGGCGCGGGCGCGCGCCTTGAGATCGAGGCCGCTCATCGGTTCGTCGAGAACGTACAGATCGCGTTGCGAAAGAAAGCAGGCGGCAAGCCCCAGTTTCTGGGTCATGCCCTTTGAATAGGCGCGGACCGGCTTGTCGAGGGCAGCGACGTCCAGGTCGAGCGCAGCGAACATCGCGCAAACGCGCTCCTCCTCGTATCGGCACCCGAACAGTTGCAGCATCATCGCTACGAATTCGCGACCGGTGAGAAAATAAGGGGCGGTAAACCGCTCGGGCAGGAACGCAAGGCGGGCGCGGGCCTGCGGGCGGCGGTGCGCGGTGCGGTGGATCTCGATCGCGCCCGAATCGAGGTCGCAGAAGTCGAGCAGGCACTTGATCAAGGTGGTCTTGCCGGCGCCGTTCAGGCCGGCCAGGCCCACGCACTCGCCCGAGTGAACATCGAGATCGATCCCGCGCAGCACTTCGGCGCGGCCAAAGCTCTTGCTCACTCCGAGGAATCGAACCGACGGCTCGGGCATAAGGCGGCCCTTCGTGGGGAGGCGTCGATGATAGCGCAAAGGCGGCGCCCTTTCACGGTGGATCTACGAACGCCGCACACGGGCGATGGGATGCGATCCAAATGGTTGCCGCGCACTTCTCTAGTGCTAGAATTCGCCCTTCGCGTATTCCGGGCGTGACACCGTGGCGACAAGCAATCTGGTCGAGGTTCAAAACGTCACGTTCGGCTACGATCAGCGAGAGGTTCTTAAGAACATCAACCTCGTCGTTCCCAGGGGCAAGGTGGTCGCCATCATGGGTTTGTCCGGGTGCGGGAAAACGACCCTTCTTCGCCTGATCGGCGGAGCGCTTTTCCCCAACCAGGGCGAAATTCGCGTCGCCGACCGCGTCGTGAACAAGCTCGGCCATGACGCGCTTTTTGAGCTGCGGCGCAAGATGGGCATGCTGTTCCAGTTCGGCGCCCTGTTTACCGACATGTCCTCGTTCGACAACGTGGCGTTCCAGATGCGCGAGCACACGAACCTGCCCGCATCGATCATTCGCGACCTCGCGCTCATGAAGCTGCAGGCGGTAGGCTTGCGCGGCGCCGCCGATCTCATGCCTTCGGAACTCTCGGGCGGCATGGCGCGGCGCGTGGCGCTCGCGCGCTCGATTGCGCTCGACCCGATGCTGATGATGTACGACGAACCCTTCACGGGGCTCGACCCGATTTCACTCGGCGTCATCGGCCAGTTGATCCGGCGGCTCAACGACTCGCTCGGTGCGACTTCGATCGTCGTGACCCACGACGTGGCCGAGGCGCTCGAACTGGTCGACTACGTCTACTACATGTCCGCGGGGAAGGTCGAATTTCAAGGCACTCCCGACCAGGTGCGCGCGGCGGGACTTTCGTCGCTTCGCCAGTTCGTCTACGGCGAACCCGATGGGCCGGTCCCGTTCCATTATCCGGCGCCGGACTATCGGCAGGACCTGTTCGCGCAATGACGGGCCGCCTCGCAGAGCTCGTGCGCGCGCTCGGCGCGCGCATCGTAGACAACTGGATCTGGCGTCTCGGGTTCGCGTGCCGCTTCCTGTGGTTCACGCTCAAGGAGTCGGGGCCGAGCTTTCGGCGCTTCCATCTTACGATTCGCGAGATTTATTTCACCGGTGTGCTGTCGCTCATCATCATTCTCGTGTCGGGGCTGTTCGTCGGGATGGTCCTGGGTCTGCAGGGTTACGACACGCTGGTGCGGTATGGCTCCTCCGAGGCGCTCGGGGTGCTCGTCAGCCTTTCGCTGGTTCGCGAGCTCGGCCCCGTCGTCGCTGGACTGCTCTTTGCCAGCCGCGCGGGGAGCGCGATCACTGCGGAGATCGGACTGATGAAGGCGACCGAGCAGCTCTCCGCAATGGAGATGATGGCAGTCGACCCCATCGCGCGCGTGGTCGCGCCCCGCTTTTGGGCCGGGGTGATTTCCATGCCCCTTCTGGCGGCGCTCTTTTCCGCGATGGGGGTGTTCGGCGGCTACCTCGTCGGCGTGCGGCTGATCGGCGTCGACGAGGGCTCGTTCTGGTCGCAGATGCAAGCGGCGGTGGATTTTCGCGAAGACGTTTTGAACGGCGTGATCAAGAGCCTGGTTTTCGGCATCGCAGTGACGTGGATCGCGGTCTACGAAGGCTACGACGCGCCGCCGACTGCCGAAGGCGTGTCGGGTGCCACCACGCGCACCGTGGTCACTTCGTCGCTCGCGATCCTGGCGCTCGATTTCGTGCTGACGGCACTGATGTTCAGGGGACACTAAGACATGATGACGCGCAAAGAGCTGGACCTGTGGGTGGGGATCTTCGCGGTGATCGGCATCGGCGCGCTGCTGTTCCTGTCGCTGAAGGTCGCGAACCTCGCTTCTTTTTCGGCAGCGGATTCGTATCAGATCAACGCCAAATTCGAAAACATCGGCGGCCTGAAGGTCCGCGCGCCGGTGAAAAGCGCGGGTGTCGTCGTCGGCCGGGTCAGCGACATCCGTTTCGACAACGAGAGCTTCGAGGCGGTGGTCTCTATGAACATCGACAGCCGCTACCAGTTTCCGAAAGACAGCTCGGCCAAGATTCTGACTTCGGGCCTGCTCGGCGAACAGTACAGCGGCCTGTCGCCCGGCGGCGATACGGTCAACCTCAAAGGCGGCGATACCTTGAAACTCACGCAATCCGCTGTGGTGCTCGAAAATCTCATCGGTCAGTTCCTGTACAATAAAGCTGCCGAAGGGGACGGCAAAAAGTAAGCAAGGATTGAAAGCCGAGCGCGTGGCAAGGGCCAAGAGGCTGTGCGCGGCGCTGCTCCTCGCCGGAACGCTGGCGGGCTGCGCCACTTCGGGGGGCAATCCGGAGGACCCTCTCGAGCCGTTCAATCGCGCGATGTTCCGTTTCAACGACGCGGTGGACGGGGCCGTGATCAAGCCGGTGGCCAAGGGTTACCGCAGCGTCGTGCCGGGAATCTTGCGTACCGGCATTTCCAATTTTTTTTCCAATCTCGAGGACGTCTGGATTTCGGTGAACGATGTGCTGCAGGGCAAGTTCCAGCGGGGGTTCGAGGATTTCACTCGGGTCCTCTTCAATTCGACGTTCGGGATCGCCGGCGTTTTCGACTTCGCGTCCGACCTCGGATTGCAGAAGCACAACGAGGATTTCGGGCAGACATTGGGCTGGTGGGGCGTCGGCAGCGGCGCGTACCTGGTTCTGCCGATCCTGGGTCCCTCGACGGTTCGCGACGGTTTCGGCTTGGTGCTCGATACGCAGGCCGACCTCGTTTTCCAGATCGACGGGGTTCCGGTGCACAACTCGCTCTATGCGACGCGCGCGATCAGCAATCGTGCCAACCTCCTCGACGCCTCGAGCGTTATTGAACAGGCAGCGCTCGACAAATACACCTTCGTGCGCCAAGCCTGGCTGCAGCGCCGACGCAACCTTGTCTACGACGGCGACCCGCCGCGGGAGCGCGAGGAGCCCGATGATGAACCCACCAAGTGACCAAAATCCTATGGCCATGAAAATCCTCTTCTACGCGCTCTTTGCGTTGCTGATCCCCCTCGCGCACGCTCAGCAGCCCGTTGCGCCCGACGCCTTGGTGAAATCGATCACCGAGGAGGTCGTCGCCATCCTCAAGCAGGACAAGGACATTCAGGCAGGCGACACGAAAAAGGCCGCCGACCTGATCGAGACCAAGATCGTCCCGCATTTCAACTTCATCCGCATGACCCGGATCGCCATGGGGCGCAACTGGCGGCTCGCTTCGCCCGAGCAGCAAAAGGTGCTCGCCGACGAATTTAAGACGTTGCTGGTTCGGACTTATTCGACGGCGCTGTCCAACTACCGCGACCAGCAGATCGATTACAGGCCCCTGCGCGCCAAGCCCGAAGATACCGAGGTCACCGTGAGGTCAGAGGTCAAACAATCGGGCTCGTCCCAGCCGGTCGCCATCGACTACGAGATGGAAAAGACTCCCAACGGATGGAAAGTCTACGACGTCAAGGTCGGCGGGGTGAGCTTGGTTACGACCTACCGCGACACCTTCGCCAGCGAAGTTCGCGAGCACGGCGTGGACGGCCTGATCAAATCGCTCGTCGCGAAAAACCGCCAGCCCGAGCGCTCGAAAGCGGGCAAGACGTGATTCGTCGAGAGGGCGACTCGCTCATCCTCGAAGGCCCGGTGACCTTGGAGTCCGTGCCGGGGCTGATCGGACCGGCGGAGGAACATCTGCGGCAGGGCGCGCGCGTGGTCGATTTCCGCAATGTGACCGAAGTCGATTCCGCCGCAGTAGCCCTCGCCCTGGAGTGGCTGCGTCGGGCCGCAGAAAGCAAGACCGGGCTGCGCCTCGCCAACTTACCCGCCGCCATGCAGAACCTCGCCAAGCTCTACGGAGTCTCCGAGCTGCTTCAGTCGGCTTCGAGCTGATCTTTCGCGCGGGCACTAGCATGGTGACGCCCGAGCAGGTTCAGAGCTACATCGAAAAAGGGCTGCAATGCAGCGAAGTGCGCGTTGCGGGCGACGGAGAGCATTTCGAGGCGCTCATCGTGAGCGAAGCGTTCCGCGGCAAGAGCCGGGTCCAGCGCCATCAGCTCGTCTATGCGGCGCTCGGGGAGCGCCTGCGCGGGGAGATTCATGCGCTGTCGATGCGCACGCTCACCCCCGAGGAAGCGGCGAATGGATAAGCTCATCATCCAGGGAGGCGTGCCGCTCTCGGGCGAGGTCCGCGTTTCGGGCGCGAAAAATGCGGCGCTCCCGCTCATGTGCGCGGGGTTGCTCACGAGCGAGCCGCTCACGCTCTCCAACGTGCCGCACCTCAGAGACGTGAGCACCATGCTCCGGCTGCTCGCGCAGATGGGCGTGGAAGTCTCCCTCGATGACCGCTTGGGCCTGTCCCTGAGGGCGGAGCGTCTGTCCGATCCGCTCGCTCCTTACGACCTGGTGAAGACCATGCGCGCTTCGATTCTGGTGCTCGGGCCGCTGCTGGCGCGCTGCGGCGAGGCTCGAGTGTCGCTCCCCGGGGGTTGTGCCATCGGCACGCGACCGGTCGACTTGCACGTCAAGGGGCTAGCGGCACTCGGAGCCGCGATCTCGGTCGAGCAGGGTTACATCTCGGCGAAGGCAAAGCGCCTGAAAGGGGCCCGCGTCCTGATGGATCTGGTGACCGTCACGGGCACCGAGAACCTCATGATGGCGGCCTGTCTTGCCGAGGGCACGACAACGCTCGAGAATGCCGCGCGCGAGCCCGAAGTGGTGGACCTTGCCCAATGCCTCTCGGCGATGGGCGCGCGGATCAAAGGTGCGGGAACCGACGTGATCGCGATCGAAGGCGTGGCCCGGCTGCACGGGGCTCAGCACCGCATCATGGCCGACCGCATCGAAACCGGAACCTTCCTCGCGGCGGCCGCGGCGACCGGCGGCCGCGTCACGCTTCACGGTACGAACGCTGGCATCCTTGATGCGGTGCTCGAAAAGCTGCGCGAAGCGGGCGCGGAGCTGCAGGCGGGGAACGGAAGCCTCTCGCTCACCATGCGGGGCAGGCCCAAGGGAGTCAATGTCCGGACCGCTCCCTACCCGGCGTTCCCGACCGACATGCAGGCGCAGCTGATGGCGATGGACGCGATCGCGGAAGGCACCGCCGTCATCACCGAGACCATTTTCGAGAACCGGTTCATGCATGCCTTGGAAATGCAGCGTCTGGGCGCCGACATCGAGATCTCGGGAAATACCGCGATCGTGCGCGGAGTCGGCAAGCTGCAAGGCGCGACCGTCATGGCGACCGACCTGCGCGCGTCGGCGAGCCTCGTCATCGCGGGTCTGGTTGCCGAGGGTGAAACCAGAGTCGATCGAATCTATCACCTCGATCGCGGTTACGAGTGCATCGAGGAGAAGCTCGCGCAGCTCGGCGCGCGCATCAAGCGGGTTCATTGAACTGCGAAGAGGCCCGAGGACGGGGAACCGTTCCGGAATTTTCGGAACATCATGAAAAATAAGGTTTTCCTTCACGGCCTTCGCGCTCTTTGCGGTAAAATCTTTTTTGGGCCGATTCAACCGTGATTACCCTCGCGCTCTCCAAAGGCCGGATTTTCGATGAAACGCTGCCGCTGCTTGCTAAAGCCGGCATCCAAGCGCTCGACGATCCCGACACCTCGCGCAAACTCGTTCTGCGCACGAGCCGCGGCGACCTGCGGCTGCTCATCGTGCGTGCTGCCGATGTTCCGACTTACGTCCAGCACGGCGCGTCGGAGCTCGGCGTCGCGGGCAAGGACGTGCTGCTCGAGCACGGCGGCGAGGGGCTGTACCAGCCGCTCGACCTCGGCATCGCATCGTGCCGAATGATGGTCGCGGTTCCCGAAGGCTTCGATTATGCGCTCGCCGTGCGCCAGGGCGCGCGTTTGCGCGTGGCGACCAAGTACATGCAGACCGCGCGCGAGCACTTCGCAGCCAAGGGCGTGCACGTCGACCTGATCAGGCTCTACGGCTCGATGGAGCTCGCGCCGCTCGTGGGTCTGGCCGACGCGATCGTCGATCTGGTTTCCAGCGGCGATACGCTGCGCGCCAATCACCTGCGCGCGGTCGAGGAGATCCGACCGATCAGTGCCCGCCTCATCGTCAACCAGGCCGCGCTCAAGCTCAAGCGCGACGCCATCCAGCCGCTCCTCGACCAGTTCACGAAGGCCGCGGGAACGCATGCTTGAGATCGCCCGACTTTCGACGACGGAAGCTGGTTTCGACGCGCGTCTCAAGGCGCTGACTGCGTTCGACGCCACGTTCGACGAGGAACTCGAGCGTAAGGTTGTGGAGATTTGCGAAAACGTGCGCAAGCGTGGCGACGCCGCGGTCCTCGAATACAACGAGAACCCCGAATGGGGCGATCGGGTCAAAGCCGTACGAGTCGCCGAACTCGAGCTGGAGCCGTCTGTCCTTGAGCAGGCGCGCGCAGGGCTTGAGCGCACGCAGCGCGATGCACTGGAGCAGGCTGCGGCGCGCATCCGCAAGTACCACGAGCGACAACTCGTGAAGTCGTGGCAATTCACCGAAGCGGACGGCACGACGCTCGGGCAGCGCGTGACGCCGCTCGAGCGTGTCGGCTTGTACGTACCCGGTGGCAAGGCAGCATACCCCTCGTCGGTCCTGATGAACGCCATCCCGGCCAAGATCGCGGGCGTCCGCGAGCTCATCATGTGCGTGCCGACACCGCGCGGCGAGCGCAACCCGCTCGTTCTCGCGGCGGCTGCGATTGCCGGCGTCGACCGCGTGTTCGCGATTGGCGGCGCTCAGGCGATCGCTGCGCTCGCCTATGGTACGCAGACCATCCCGCCGGTCGACAAGATCGTCGGCCCAGGCAACGCCTGGGTCGTGGCGGCAAAACGTCGCGTATTCGGTACGGTCGGCATCGACATGATTTCAGGCCCGACCGAGATCCTGGTGATTTGCGACGGCTCGACCGAACCGGACTGGATCGCGATGGATCTTTTTTCGCAGGCCGAGCACCATGAGACTTCCCAAGCCGTTCTCATTTCGCCCGACGGGGCATTCATCGAGCGCGTGGAGGAAAGCATCGAACGATCGCTTGCAGGCATGTCGCGTGCGGGAATCATCGAGAAGTCACTGCACCGGCGCGGGGCGCTGATCAAGGTGAAAAACCTCGACGAGGCCTGCGAAATCGCCAACCGGATCGCTCCGGAACACTTGGAGCTCTCGGTTGCGAATCCTAGAAAATGGCTGAAAAAAATCCGCCACGCCGGCGCGATTTTCCTCGGGCCGTACACCTCGGAGGCTCTGGGGGACTATTGCGCCGGGCCGAACCACGTCTTGCCGACTTCGCGCACGGCGAGGTTTTCTTCGCCGCTCGGTGTGTACGACTTTCAGAAGCGCTCGAGCATCATTTCGGTCTCGCGCAAAGGCGCGCAAAAGCTCGGCAAGCTCGCCATGACCCTCGCGAACGGCGAAGGATTTCAGGCGCACGCGCGGTCGGCCGAGCTCAGGTTCGGGAAGACCCTCAAAGGCAAGGCGTGAGCGCCGGACCGGAAAAGGTCATCCGCGACGAGATTCGGGCGCTCACCGCCTATCACGTCCAATCGGCGGAGGGCATGGTGAAGCTCGACGCGATGGAAAATCCCTATCGCCTGCCAGACGGGTTGCGCCGCGAGATCGGCGAGGCGGTGGCAAGCGCCGAGATCAATCGCTATCCCGATCCAACCGCGCCGGCCCTGGTGAAGCGTCTGCGCAAAGTGATGGGAATCGCCCCCGAGTACGACGTTCTTCTCGGCAACGGCTCGGACGAAATCATTCACATCATCGTCCAAAGCGTGGCGCGTCCGGGGGCCGTGGTGCTCGCGCCTCGGCCATGCTTCTTCATGTTCAGCCAATACGCGCAGTTCGCGGGATTGCGCTATGTCGGCGTGCTCCTCAACCGCGACTTCACGCTCGAACCCAGTGTTTTTCTGCGCGCATTGGCCGAGCACCGGCCTGCGGTGGTGTTCATCGACTATCCCAATAATCCGTCCGGGAATCTATTTTCGGATGAGGCCATTGCACAGATCATCGCCGCGGCGCCGGGACTGGTGGTGATCGACGAAGCCTATCACCCCTTCGCGCGCAAGACTTTCATGACGCGCCTTGCGGAATTCCCGAATCTCGTGGTCATGCGCACTCTGTCGAAGCTTGGGCTCGCGGGCATCCGGCTCGGCTATTGCGTCGGACGGCCGGAGTGGATCCGCGAATTCGACAAGGTGCGGCCCCCTTACAACGTCAGCATGCTGACCCACGTGGTCGCCGAGCGCGTTCTGGCGCACTATGACGTGCTCGACGCGCAGGCGCGGACTATCAACGCGGAGCGCGAGCGCCTGGGCGGCGAGCTGCGCAAGCTGCCCGGCGTAACCGTTTTTCCAAGCGACGCAAACTTCGTCCTGGTTCGCGTTCCCGACGCCACTCGAGTCTTCGAGGGCATGCGGCGCCGCGGCGTGCTCGTCAAGAACCTGCACACCGGCGTGCCGCTGCTCGATCATTGCGTCCGACTTACCATCGGGACCCCGGAAGAGAATCGGCGATGTCTTGCCGCGTTGGCGGAGGCGCTCGCCGAGTGCTGATTTCGTGTAGGCTATCGCGCTGAAGCTCACCGCAATGCCCTCGCGCGCCGCAACCGCCGATCGCAAGACCACCGAGACGCAGATCGCCCTTTCGGTCAACGTCGACGGCAGCGGACGGGCGACCCTTGCGACCGGCATTCCGTTTCTCGATCACATGCTCGACCAGGTTGCGCGCCACGGGATGCTCGATCTCGATATCCGGGCACAGGGCGATCTGCACATCGACGCACACCACACGGTCGAGGACGTCGGGATCACACTGGGCCAGGCGGTGGCGCGCGCCGTCGGCGACAAGAAAGGCATTCGCCGTTACGGGCATGCCTACGTACCGCTCGACGAGGCGCTGTCGCGCGTCGTGATCGATTTCTCCGGGCGGCCCGGCCTCGAGTACCACGTCCAGTTCAAACGCGCGCTGATCGGCGAGTTCGACGTGGATCTGGTGCACGAATTCTTTCAGGGTTTTGCCAACCACGCGCAGGTGACGCTGCACGTCGACAACCTGCGCGGGGACAACGCGCATCATCAGTGCGAAACGATGTTCAAGGCGTTCGCGCGGGCTCTGCGCATGGCGCTTGAGCCGGATCCGCGCGCCGAAGGCACCGTCCCCTCCACGAAGGGCACGCTCTAGGCTCTTTTCAGACTGACTCTGCAATGCACGTCGCGGTTGTCGATTACGGCATGGGTAATCTCCACTCGGTTTCCAAAGCGGTGGAGCATGTCGCGCCGCACGCGAGGGTCGAGGTGACTTCCGATCCGGCACGCGTGGCGGGCGCCGACCGCGTCGTATTTCCGGGCCAGGGCGCGATGCCCGACTGCATGCGCGAGATGGATGCGCGGGGATTGCGTCCGGCGGTCCTCGAGGCCGCCCGCAGCCGGCCGTTCCTGGGAATCTGCATCGGGCTCCAGATGCTCTTCGAACGAAGCGACGAAGGCGGCGTGGCCGGACTCGCGCTCCTCCCGGGGGCCGTGCGTCGTTTTCCCGCCGAGGCCATGGTCGACGCCGAAGGAAACAAGCTCAAGGTCCCTCACATCGGCTGGAACCGCGTGAAACAAGCCGCATCGCACGCCCTGTGGTCGGGCATCGAGGACGGCGGCCGGTTCTATTTCGTCCACAGCTACTTTCCGCAGACGGGGAAAGCCGGGCTGGTACAGGGCACCACCGACTACGGCATCCCCTTTACCTGCGCGGTGGCACGGGATAATGTTTTTGCGGTACAGTTCCACCCGGAAAAAAGCGATATTGCGGGCCTGCGGTTACTCGCCAACTTCCTCAACTGGAATCCCTGAATCTTCCCATCGGCCGTCCCGGGTTGCCCGGGGCTTTGCGCTGTTCCCCGACTCAATGCTGATCATTCCGGCGCTTGACATCAAGGACGGACACTGCGTCCGCCTCAAACAGGGAAAGATGAGCGAGGCCACGGTGTTCTCGGAAGATCCCGTCGCGATGGCCAAGCATTGGAAGGCGCAAGGCGCGCGCCGGTTGCACGTCGTCGATCTCAACGGCGCGGCGGCCGGCAAGCCCAAGAACGAGAACGTAATCCGCGCGATCCTGCAGACGCTCGGGGATTCCCTGCCCGTGCAACTGGGCGGGGGCATCCGGGACCTGGACACGATCGAGCATTATCTCGATCTCGGGGTCGGCTACATCATCATCGGGACGGCGGCGGTGAAAAATCCGGGCTTCCTGCAAGACGCGTGCACGGCTTTTTCAGGGCACATCATCGTCGCGCTCGACGCCAAGGACGGCAAAGTCGCCGTCGAGGGCTGGTCCAAGATGACCGGTCACGACGTGGTGGACCTCGCGAAGAAATTCCAGGACTATGGCGTCGAGGCGATCATCTACACCGATATCGGCCGCGACGGCATGCTGACGGGAGTGAACGTCGACGCGACGCTGAAGCTCGCGAGGGAGCTGCGCGTTCCGGTGATCGCGAGCGGCGGCCTCACGAGCGTCGAGGACATCAAGGCGCTGTGCAAAATAGAATCCGAAGGCATCAACGGCGTCATTACCGGTCGCGCGATCTATCAGGGCACGCTCGATTTCAAGAAGGCCCAGGCCGAAGCCGACAAACTGGGGAAGGGCAAGGGGAAGACGCAGGACTGAGGATCGAGGGAAAACTTCCCTCGGCTCGCGGTGATCTTTCCAGATCCTCGATCCTCAAACATGCTCGCCAAGCGCATCATTCCCTGTCTCGACGTCGACCGCGGGCGCGTCGTCAAGGGCATCCAATTCGTCGGCCTGCGCGACGCGGGCGATCCGGTCGAGATCGCGCGGCGCTACAACGAGCAGGGCGCGGACGAGCTGACGTTCCTCGACATCACCGCAAGCTCCGACGAGCGCGATCTCATCCTGCACGCCGTCGAAGAGGTCGCGGCGCAGGTGTTCATTCCCCTCACGGTGGGCGGCGGCGTGCGCAAGGTGGAGGACGTGAGGCGCTTGCTCAACGCGGGGGCCGACAAGGTTTCCATCAACACCGCTGCGGTCCAGAACCCGCAGTTGGTCGCCGATGCCGCCGGTCGCTACGGCGCCCAGTGCATCGTGGTCGCCATCGACGCCAAGCAGACGAAGCCTGCCGCGAGTCTCGGGATCCGCTGGGAGGTGTTTACTCATGGGGGACGCCGGCCGGCCGGATTGGACGCCGTCGGATGGGCGCGTAAAATGCAAAAACTGGGTGCGGGCGAAATCCTGCTCACGAGCATGGACCGCGACGGTACCCGCGAAGGCTTCGATCTCGCGCTCACGCGCGCCGTCGCCGAGGCGGTGGACGTCCCGGTGATCGCGAGCGGCGGTGTCGGCAAGCTCGATCATCTCGCCGAGGGCGTACTCGAAGGCCGCGCCGACGCGGTTCTGGCTGCAAGCATTTTTCATTTCGGCGAATTCACCGTACGCGAGGCGAAGGAATACATGGCAAAGCGCGGGATCGAAGTCAGGCTTTGAATCGGCGGACGCGATGTCAGAGGACTGGCTTGAGAGAGTTAAGTGGGACGAGCACGGCCTTGTTCCGGCGATCGCCCAGGAGATGTCCACGAACAAGGTGTTGACGCTCGCCTGGATGAACCGCGAGTCGCTCGCCAAGACGGCTGCGACGGGTGAAGCGCATTACTGGTCGCGCTCCCGAAAGCGGTTGTGGAAAAAAGGCGAGCAGTCGGGAAACGTGCAGACGGTGCGCGAGATCCGGCTCGACTGCGACGAGGACGTGGTGCTGCTCAGGGTGGAACAGGGCGGCGGAATCGCCTGCCACACCGGAAGACACAGCTGCTTTTTCCAGAAGCTCGACAACGGGCGCTGGGTGGCGGTGGAGCCCGTGATCAAGGACCCGAAGGAAATATACGGACGATGAGCGACATACTCGAGCGGCTGGCGGACGTGGTCGAGTCGCGCAAGGCCGGCGACCCGGAAAAGTCTTACGTGTCGCGGCTGTTCGCGCGCGGACCCGACGCAATCCTGAAAAAAGTCGGCGAGGAAGCGACCGAGGCGGTGATGGCCGCCAAGGACGGCGACCGGCTGCGCATCGTCGGCGAAATGGCAGATCTTTGGTTTCATTGCCTGATCGTGCTCGCGCAGTACGGCTTGCGGCCCGCCGACGTGCTCGCCGAGCTGCGTCGCCGCGAGGGCATTTCCGGGATCGACGAAAAGGCCGCGCGCGCTGACAAGCGGCGTGCAAAGGCGGAGCGCAAATAGGGATGGGCGCGGAAAACTGCGTCTTCTGCAAGATCGTCCGGGGGGAAATCCCCAGCCGGAAAATGTACGAGGACGCCGATATTTTCGCCTTCCATGACATCCATCCGCTCGCCCCGGTTCACTTCATGATCATCCCCAAGAAACACATCGACTCACTCGCGGATTGCGACATGAGCCACCAGGCGATACTGGGCAAGATCCTCGCCATGGCGCCGCGCTTGGCGCGCGAGCAGGGGTCGACCGACGGTTTTCGCGTCATCATAAACACCGGACGTGTGGGCCGGCAGGAGGTGTATCATTTGCACGTCCATATCATCGGCGGCCCGGAAGCCTTGGGCCCGATGCTGAAGCGCAATTGAAAGGATAACGCCATGGGTACCTGGAGTATTTGGCATTGGCTGGTGGTGTTGTTGATCGTTTTGCTCGTTTTCGGCACGAAAAAACTCCGTAACATCGGTGCCGACTTGGGTGGGGCGGTGCGCGGATTCAAGGACGGCATGAAATCCTCCGAGGACAAGCCTGCCGAGAGCGGGGCCGCGCCCCAGGTGACGGGCCACACCATCGAGGGCGAGGTCAAGGAGAAAGCGAAGACCTGAGGGTCTTCGCGCGCATGCGGATGCCGGGAGCGGTCCCGGCTTCTTTTTTTGAACGACTCGGACCTCTTCGCCTCCCGTGTTTGACGTCGGGTTCTCCGAACTGATGGTGATCGCCGTCGTGGCGCTCATCGTCATCGGCCCGGAACGCCTGCCTCGCGTGGCGCGCACCCTGGGCCACTTGTTCGGCCGGCTGCAGCGTTACGTCAACGACGTCAAGGCCGACATCAACCGCGAGATCGAGCTGGACGAGCTGCGCAAGTTCAGGAGCACGGTCGAGGACGCCGCGCGCGGGTTCGAGGGCACGGTCAATACGACGGTCAGCTCGGTTGAAAGCGAGGTGGCGAAAACCGAGAGCGAGCTGAATGCGACGCTCAGCTCGGTTGGAGCCGAGGTTGCGAAAACCGAAACCGAGCGCGATGCACCGGCGCCACTCGGAGAACCGCCGCAGACGTCGCCCGGGGCGGCCGGGCCCGGGTCCGCCACCGAGCGCGGCGCGACGCCGCAACTCGAGCTGGGACCGGAATCGAAGAGCGGCTCGGCTGCGCCACAACAGCAACAAAACCCCGCGCCCTGATTTTTCCCCGCGCGCGCATGGGCACGCAGGATACCTTCATCTCGCACCTCATCGAGCTGCGCACGCGGCTCATGCGGTCGTTGGGCGCGGTGCTCGCGGCGTTCGTCGTGGTCGGATTTGTCTGGCCCGGGTCGCAGCAGCTTTACACGATCTTTGCAACACCCATACTTGCGGCGCTACCGGCCGGCGGGCAGATGATCGCCACCGATGTGGTCGGGGTGTTCCTGGTGCCGATCAAGGTGGCGGCGCTGGTGGGCTTCGTCATCGCGCTGCCGTACGTGCTGTACGAGATGTGGGCGTTCGTCGCACCGGGCCTGTACGCGCACGAAAAGAGCCTGGTGCTGCCGCTGGTCGTTGCGAGCTTCGTGCTGTTCGTCGTCGGCATGGCGTTTGCGTATTTCCTGGTGTTCCCGCTGGTGTTCAACTTCCTCGCCAAGATCGCGCCCGAGGGCGTGGCGTGGATGACCGACATCGAGAAATACTTCAGCTTTGCGCTCACTTCCTTCGTCGCCTTCGGGATAACCTTCGAGGTTCCGGTGGTGGTCATTGTCTTGGTGCGCGCCGGGATGGTTTCCATAGAAAAACTGAAGGAAATCCGCCCCTACGTGATCGTCGGCGCGTTCATCGTCGGGGCGATATTCACGCCTCCCGACATTGTCTCCCAAATACTGCTCGCGGTGCCGCTCTGGCTTCTCTACGAGATCGGCATCTTGTGCGCGCGCATCGTCGGACGCTCCGCGGTTGCCTCAGAAGCACCCGAGGGCGGCGACTTGGACAAGGACCTCAAGCGCACGGAAGCCGGGCAGGAATAGCGCGCCCATGCGAGTCGCGCGCCGCTGCAGTCGAGCGCGCTGAAATTTTCGGAACGGTTCGCGTTCGAGAGAGACTGAACGTGCTTACCGTCGCCGGCGTTGCTGGGTCGGGCGCTTACCGACGGCGACCTGGACATCCACGTCCTTGTTGTCGCGGCGCAGCCGTATCGAAGCAGGCTTCCCCGGGACGAGGGCCGCCACGAGGTTCAGCATCGAGTTCGGATCCTTGACCGGCTTGCCCTCGATCGCAACCAGGACATCGCCGGGCTTCAGTCCGGCCCGTTCGGCGGGTCCACCTCGCAGCACGCCCTCGATGAGTACCCCGTTGAGGGTGCCCAGGCGCAAGGATTCGCCCATTTCCGGAGTGATCTCCCGCGCCTCGACACCGATCCACCCGCGCGTGACGCCGCCGGTCTGGATGATCTGTTCCATGACGTTCTTGGCGCTCGACGCGGGGATCGCAAAGCCGATGCCGAGCGACCCCCCCGAGCGCGAGTAGATCGCCGTGTTGATGCCGACGAGGTTCCCGGCCGAGTCGATGAGCGCTCCGCCGGAGTTGCCCGGATTGATCGCGGCGTCGGTCTGGATGAAGTTCTCGAAAGTGTTGATGCCGAGCTGACTGCGGCCCAGGGCCGAGACGATGCCCATCGTGACGGTCTGCCCCACTCCGAACGGGTTGCCGATGGCAAGCACGACGTCGCCGACGCGCAGTGCATCGGCGTCGCCGAAAGTGATCGCCGGGACCGGCCCGCCTTCGACCTGCAGGACCGCGATGTCGGTTTCCGGATCGGAACCGACGGCCTTGGCTTTCAATTTCTTGCCGTCGATGAGCGCTACCTCGATCTCGTCGGCCGCCTCGACCACGTGGTGATTGGTGAGAATGTATCCCTTGGGACTCACGATCACGCCCGAGCCGAGGCTTGCCGCGCGCTGCGGTTCCTCCTCGAGACGGTCCCCGAAGAAATGCCGGAACAGAGGGTCGTCGAGGAACGGATGGCGCGGCGTCTTGATTTCTTTGCTGGTGAAAATGTTCACGACTGAGGGGACGGCTTTTCTCACCGCGTCGCTGTAGGAAGCCGCGCGCGCGGGAAGGCTCGGTGATGGCGCGGCCTGACGCAACTCGACGACCTGGGGTCCGGAACCGGGACGACCGAGCCACTCCGGCTTCAGCGTGGTGACGACGAAAAGCACACTCACCGCAACGGTGGCCGTTTGGGCAAAGATGAGCCAGAGATTGCGCATGGATTGAGCGGACGGCGCTTCGGCGGAGATCTTGGATGCTTGTCCGCGGCGGTTCGCCCGCGCGGTATGCGAGGCGCAACCCGGACTCCCCTTGTACCGCGATTATTGCGCAAAACCGTCGAGCGCGCCGCGTTGCCGCAGCAAACGGCTGCTCGAGCATTTTTTCGCTCGGGCGCCCCGGCGGGCATCGGAGTCGATTCGTGAATTCTCAATCAGAATCAATGGGTTGGGCCACAAAATTTGGTCGCGCGCGAGGCTTTCTGTATAATTTCGCTCTCTCCGACAATGCTTTCCCCAGTCAGGGTTTCTCCATGAGCGATCAATCCGGTGTCAACCGCGGCCGCCGCAGCTTGGTCATCGCGAGTGCCTGCGCGGGCGGCGCAGCCGCAGTGGCCACGGCCGTCCCCTTCGCCGCTTCGATGTTGCCCTCGGAGCGCGCCGAAGCGCTCGGCGCGCCCGTCGAGACCGACATAGGCCAGCTCAACCCAGGGGAGAAAATGACCGTCGAATGGCGCGGACAACCGGTCTGGATCCTTCATCGCACCAAGGAAATGCTCGAGGAGATCAAGCAGGCCGACGGCAAGGTCGCCGATCCCAGGAGCGAGCGCAAGAAAGGCGAGCTGACGCCCGAATACGCGAGGAACGAGTTCCGCTCGATCAAACCGGAGTATCTGGTCGTGGTCGGAATCTGCACGCACCTCGGCTGCTCTCCGCAGGACCGGCTCAAAGCGGGTCCGGAAGCCTTCGATAGCCAGTGGACAGGTGGGTTTTATTGTCCCTGCCACGGATCGCTGTTCGACCTCGCGGGGCGGGTCTACAAGAACAAACCCGCCCCGGACAACCTCAGGGTACCGCCCTACATGTACCTTTCGGATAACAGGATCGTGATCGGCGAGGACAAAAAGAGGGCATAGAGCGATGGTTGCGGCAGAAAAACAGGCGGTGACCGGCGCGGGGCCCTTCAACGGCCTGCTCACGTGGATCGATAAGCGC
>VBCJ01000220.1 GCA_005884335.1 Betaproteobacteria bacterium
TTCATCGCCTTTGCGGCCCTCGGGGTATGCATGGCGTTCGTGTATCTCGCCTTGGGCAAGCAGAAACCCGCCGCGGGAGCCAAGCACCCGGTGGACGTGCTCGATGCTTTCCGGCTCTTCCGCTACCCGATCATGTGGGTCTGCGCCGGAATCCAGTTCATCCGCTTCGGCGTGACCACCTCGTTCAATTTCTGGCTGCCTTCGCTGCTGGTGTCCGATCGGGGGCTGTCCCTCCAGGCCGCAGGATTCATCACAGCGATGGGCTTCGCGCTGACCGGGCCTTCCAACGCGCTCGGCGGCTACACCTCGGACCGCCTGAGGAACCCGCCGCTCGTGATCGGCGCCTCGCTCGCCGTGCTCGCCTGCACTTCGGCGCTGCTCGCCGTCGTCGATTCCCTCCCCATGCTCGTGCTCGTGGTCGCGGTCAACGCGGTCTTCCTGCAGTTCTATTTCGGGCCGCTCTTCTACGTTCCGGTCGAGGTGCTCGGGCCGCGCGTCGCCGGCACCTCAGCGGGATTCTGCAACATGTTCGCCAACCTGGGCGCGCTCGTCTTCGCCTACGCGCTCGGCGTGGTGAAGGACACGGCGGGCGCGTTCACCTGGGGCTTTCTCGCGACCAGCGCCGTCTGCGTCGTCGGCGTCGCGCTGGCGGGGGTGCTCGCGCGCATGAGGAGAAAAGCGTTGGCGCCGGCGAACGCCTGAAAACTTACGCCACTTCCAGAAGTATCTCCGTCAGCCGGTCGGGCATGTCGATCATCACGTCGTGGCCGCACGCCACCTCGTAGGTGCGCCAGGACCGATCGGCTTTCGTTTTCGCGTAGAAGCGGTCGAAGTTCGGATTCTCGAAGTTCATCGCCCGGATATAGGTCTTCTTCGCGACGCGGTCGCGCGCGCCGGTGAGCTTGATCGGCTTGAGCGAGACACCGATCGGCTGCGCGGTTTGTTTCGCGTCCACCCAGGCACGGTCCTTTTCGTTCACGTTCCAGGTCGTGGCAGGAGGCGCCGGCCGGGAGATGTCGCCGTTTTTCAACGCGCGCGCGATCTCGGCGCGGCTGCGCTCCGAATTGAGATCGAGGCCTTTCTGGCCGTTCTCCGGCACGAAGGCGTCTAGAAACACGATCGAGGAAATCGCCGGCAGCATTTGCTCGGTCACGCCGGAGACCACCCAGCCGCCATAGGAATGGCCGACGAGCACGATCCCCTCAAGGCTCTCCCATTTGATGACGTTCACCACGTCGGTGATGTGCATGTCGAGATCCACATCGCGGCTCATGAGGTGCGAACGCTCGCCCAAGCCCGTGAGCGTGGGCGTGAAGACTTTGTTGCCGCGGCGCTCGAGGCGGTCCGAGACGCGGCGCCAGCACCAGCCGCCTTGTGAGGCGCCGTGAACCAGCACGAACGTCTTGGATCGAAACGGCTCCTGGGCCATGGCTGCCGTCGGTCTGGCCAGAGCGGCCGCAGCCGCGCCGGCGACCATCGCGCGGCGCATTGAATTTACTTTGATCTCCTCTGTCATGATTTTCTCCCCGTGAAACTGCCCCGGCATCGCAGCATTGGATTTTCCCGAGGGTCCTGAGTCTAGCAGCGTTTCCGCGTCACTTGGACGGCGCCTCCAACCCGCGTCCATGTCCCTCGTTCACCTCTGATTCAGCGCAGGTCCAGCTTCAAGGCCGCGGCGACGATGGGTTTCGCCCACGCGGGGGAGCGCGCCAGATCACGATGATTCAATATCTTTCCCTTTTCCATGTGGAGGACGAGCAGGGGAACGGGCCTCTTCCCGGCCGCAGGGTCGGCTTCGACGCTGTTGTCGTATACCCGGAGCGCGGCGAGTTTCGGCATGAGATGAATCAGGTTGAGCCGGCTGTGCTCGTAGCGCCGGCGGATGTCCTGCTCGGAAATATCGTGTCCGCCCCGGCGCACACGGGATCGCACCCGCGCAATGTGGAGCTCCGGACTGGCGAGTCCCACGTACCAGATGCGCACTTCGTACCCCTGCGAGGCCGCTTCGGCCAGCAGGCGCGGGATCGTGTTCGCGCCGAGCGTAGTCTCGAACGCGTAATCGAGCCGTTCCGCGAGGGCCCGCTCCAGCAACCTGCGGCCCTGGTGCCACGCCGCGCCGTTGGCCTCGACTTGACTCAAGGCGGGATTGGCTGCCATCAGCGCGCGGGCCGCCTCGTCCGGGTTATA
Source organism: Betaproteobacteria bacterium (assembly GCA_005884335.1). Classification (GTDB taxonomy): domain Bacteria; phylum Pseudomonadota; class Gammaproteobacteria; order Burkholderiales; family SG8-39; genus VBDM01. The sequence continues at coordinate 2,188 of VBCJ01000220.1, forward strand.
GTACTCGCCGCCGAAGCTGCGCAAGCTTGCACCGCCGATGCTGCTCTTGCCGGCGCCGTTGACTCCGGCGAGGACGTGCAGGCGCGGCGGCCGGATGCTCATCGCGCCGCCGCGGTTGCCCGGGCGGCGGCCCTAGCGGCGCTTGCGCACGGACTTGACCGCGGCCCGGCCGAGCTGCGCCGGGGCAGCGTTGAACGCCGCCTGCACGCCCTTTCTCGCCTTGGGCGTCTGCATGCGGTCGAGAAGCGTATCGAATTCCGCGCCGAGATCGTTCAAGTTTTGATTCTGCCCCTTCACCAGCGCCTCGAAATCCTCGTAGGAAACCAGCACGGCCTTGGGGGCATCGTGCCGGGTGATCGCGACGGCGCCGCGGGCCGCCTGCTCCAGGACGGTCCCGAACTCGTTCTTCAGCCGGGTAGCGGCGACGCTCGGAACGTCGACCAGTTCGCCGAGGCGGTTGCGGAAAGTCAGTGTCGTCATGATCGGGCCTTATCGGGTGTTTCGCACATTATACACATAATGGTCATTTTGTCCATAATGGCCATGAAATCATCCCAGTCCCTTCGCCCGGCGCTCGACCTCGTAGCCGGCGGCGATCCAAGCGTCCAGCCCACCGTGCAGCGGACGCACTTTGGCGTAGCCGAGACCGATCAGTTTTTTTGCGACCAGCGCCGCCGAAGCCTCGTTGGGACAGGTGCAGTAGAAAACGATCTCGCGGTCGGCGGGCAGCTCTCCGAGCCGCCCGTCCACTTCGGCGGCGTCCATCGCCAGAGCGCCGGGAATGAAACGCGGATCGAGATCGCGGGCGCCGGGCGAGCGCACGTCCACGACCACCGGGCGCCTGCCCCCGTTCATCAGAGCGCGCAAGTCCGCCACGCCGATGCGCGCGATGCGCAGCGTCCTGTAGAAGCGCCGCCGCTCCCACCACTTGAGCGCGATGTATCCCCCGAGCAGAACGCCGAGCGCTTCGGCCGCCAGCGTACCGAGCCCTTCCAGGCGAACTATGAATTCGTTGATTTCGGTGTGGAACGCCATCCCCGCGCCGATCGCGACGCCCGCCCAGATCACCACACCCAGGCCGTTCAGCAGCAAAAAGGACGGCCAGCCCAGACGCATGGCGCCCGCGAGGGGCGGCGCGATGGTCGAGAGGCCCGGGATGAACTTCGACAGCACCAGCGTCAGCCTCCCCCAGCGCTCGAAGCGGAACTCAGTCTGGCGCACGCAGGAATCGGGCGAAAGCGACACGCGGCACAAGAACGCCATTACGCGGCGGCCGTAGCGCCGGCCCGCGAGGAACCAGATCGCGTCGCCTATCATGCACGCGACGAAGGCGACGCCGAATACAGCGAGAGGCGAAAGCTCCCCCTCGGCCGCCAGAGCGCCGGCGACGACGAGCGCCGGGACCGCGGGAATCGGCAGGCCGAGCTGCTCGAGCAGCACGTTCGCGAAAACCAGGGCGAGCCCGTATTCGGCTATCAGGCGATTCATGCGTTCGCGCTCAGTCGCCCGTAAAGCGGCGGATCATGCGCCGGTCGCGCTTGGTAGGCCGGCCGTGAGTGTCGTGCGCCGGATGCGGCCCGGCGCGGCGCATCGCGATCATGTGCTCGCGCCTCGCCCGGCTCTCCTCGCCCTCGGCATACAGCAGCGCCGCCTCTGCGGCCGGACCGCGTTTGAGCGCCACCGCGCGCACTTCGATCAGCCATTGCAGCTCCCCTGAGCGCAGCTCGAGCTCGTCGCCCGATTTGACTTCCTTGCCCGGCTTCACGCGTTCGCCGTTGAGCTTCACCTTGCCGCCCTCCACCGCGCGCGCGGCCAGGCTGCGCGTCTTGTAGAAGCGCGCCACCCACAGCCACTTGTCGATGCGCAGGCGCCCGGGCGCTCGGTCTGCGTCGCGAGGAGACGCCACCGGTGCAACTCTATCGGGCGAAGGTCCTGCAGTACTCCGCCGGCCCCTGCCAGTTCTGCTCGTCGACGCGGCCGGCCTTGAAAATCAGCGTGCGCTCGCAGCGCACCGCCTCGCCGCCTCCGGATCCGAACATGATGCCGGTGCCGATGCCTATTCCGCCGCCGCCTCCGCCGCCGATCCCGAAGCCGACCGCCGAGCTTCCCCTGGAGCCTGCGCTTTCGGACACCCAGGTATACACGTCGCGGCCGTCCGTGAGCTTGGTGCTGCGCGCGGGCGCTCCCCAGCGCAACACGACCTCGTCGTACGTCGCGCCGTCCCAGCTTCCCGTGGCTTCGCCGATCCCGCCCGGGGCGGCGCAACCGGCTAGCAGAGCGAAAATCAGAGTTGCAAATTTCATAAGACCTCCTAGCAAACGAAAACGCCCCGAAGATTTCTCCCCGGGGCGTCGTCCTGCTGTTAAGGCACGCCGGCCTAACGGCTGGCGGAAATCCCATGTCTGCGGATTGATCCGCTGTTCGAGGTCGGTAGTCCGGACCTGCCTTGTTGGTCTCTCACGGGATCACCTCCTTTCGAAATTGTGGGCTTTTAGTTTATCACGCTCGCTTTTGCCGGCAACCCGAGCTAGGTGTTGACCACAGGCACGGCCGGGGCACGCGGAATCAGGAGCCACAGCGCGATGTAGACGAGGATCCCAAGACCGCACGCCAGGGCGAGCAGGATGAACGCGACCCGGAAAAGGACGGGATCGATCTCGAACCGTTCTCCGAGGCCGCCGCACACGCCCCCGATCTTGCGATCGGAGCTCGACAGATACAGCCGCTTCACAGGGCGGGGCTCGCCCTGCGCGCCCGTCTTTTCGGGGACCATGATCCAAAGGATCAGATAGCCGAGCGCCCCGACCCCGCCGAAAAGGAGCGACACGAGGAAGAACAGGCGAAAGAAGACCGGGTCGAGATCGAAATAGTCGCCGAGGCCGCCGCAGACGCCGGCGATCTTCCTGTCCTCGACGAATCGATGAAGTTTTTTCATGCCGCCCTCGCCAATCTTCCCGGCAAGCGAATAGAGTGTCAACCTAGCAGGCGGCCCTGGAAGAAGGCAAACACAACCCATTGGAGGCTGACGTGGCCCAGTCACGCACGAGAAAGGGAGTCGACAAGCATCGAGTCGTACCTGGAATTCACGCAGTCCTGGGTGCGCTACCACGACAGATACGAGCTCTAACGTCGCTTCCGCGGCGGGGAATTTTGACGTATCGTTGATGTCCCCAAAACCGATAGGGAGAAACCCAATGTCACGAATTTCAGCAGGACTGCAAGTGCTCGCGCTCGTCGCCGGCGCCGCCGCGGCGGGAGCCCAGGCACAGGGGCTGGTTACCACGCATAAATTGTCGGCGGCGCTGGCGAACCAGCTCGTGGGCGATTCGGTCGCGACCTGCGCGCAGAAGGGTTACCAGGTGGTTGCGGTCGTCGTCGATCTCGACGGCGTCCGCCAGGCCGTGCTGCGCGGCGACGGCGCGCCGATCCACTCGATGGACAACGCCTATTACAAGGCCTACACGATCGCGTCGCTTGGCCTGTCGCGCAAGGAAGAGAGCACCAAGCAGATCGCCGACCGCATCGCGAAGAACCCGCCGACCAACGTGCCGCAGACCCAGTTGCCGAACGTGACCTACGCGCAGGGCGCGATCGCCATCATGGCCGGTGGCAACACCATCGGCGGCCTCGGAGTGAGCGGCGCTCCCGGCGGCCAGTTCGACGAAGAGTGCGCGCGCGCGGCCCTCGCGAAGATCAAGGATCGGATGAAATAGCGCACGATCGCCTGCCTCCACCCGCCGTGAGTGCCCCAACTTCGTGGCGGGTGAGAGTCGGCGAAGAGGAAACCTCCGCGGTATTCGAGCCTGCGCTCGCGCCGGCGGGCGGCGCGCTCTTCGTCTGCGCGCACGGCGCCGGCGGCCACATGGCAGATCGCGGCATGCTCGCGGTGGCCGAGCACCTGCGCAGGTGCGGGCTCGGCGTCGTC
>VBCJ01000297.1 GCA_005884335.1 Betaproteobacteria bacterium
TTTTCATGCGATCACGCTGATCGACGTGACCAACGCCCCGGCGACTCTGGTGGTGGGCTGGCCGTCGCTCGAAGCGGCGCCGTTTAACAGCTATCCGCCAGGCGGGCTGGTCGTCAACCTGCTAAACGCCGGCTCGCTGCACGACATTTTCCGCGGCGGCGTCGACACCCCATTGTCGACGGCTGCGGCTGACGCGCCGACCGTGCAGGCGATCAATCCAGCTCGCGGCGTGTTCGTCGTCGGCGACAACGGAACGGTGCAGGTCTATACACGCCTCAGCGCCTATCAGGCGGCGCTGCAGTTGAAACTCGCGGCGGGACGCAAGGCGCGGAGCTTCGTCGCGACCGGCGGAACCTACGTCGACGCATCGAAGACGCTGACGTCCAGCTTGATGGCAACAGCGCTGCAGTAGTCTTTCCGGCACTCATATCGGGACAGTCGGGGATACCTCTACGCATCGCGGGCAAAGGGATAAGGCGGAAGCGTGGTGAGACGCGCGTCATCCACAGCGCCGCCCGCAGTGAAGTGATACAGGCTCTGCCACGCGTGCCCCCGCAGCCCGAGCAGCGCATGCATCTCGTCGTCGAAAAAGCAGCCGATACCGGTGGCGCGGATGCCGGCGGCTTCCGCCTCGAGGTACAGAACCTGCCCGAGCATTCCGCATTCCCAATGGAGCGCTCGATAGCGCCAGGGGTCGCTTGCCGCGACCTCGTAATGGGCGAGCATCCCCAGCGCATAGCAGGAATCCGCGGCGATGTCCTGGTGACAGCACACGAGCCGGGCGGAGTCGCGGAGGTCATAGGCGATGAGCAAATAAAGCGGCAGCTCGGGCGGGCCGATCTTGTGCCACAGCCAGTCGTGCCGAAGCGAGGCCCTCAGCGGCGCGAGCGCCTCCGGGTTGCGAACGAGCAGATAGAGCCCGGGATCGAGTGCGTCCACGCGGTGAATCAGGATCGCCGGGTGCACTTCGGCGGCCCAGGGCCAGGCACACCAGGGCGGCGCACCGGAGCGCGGCAGCGTCGCATCGAGCATGGCAAATAAGGCCTCGGCGCCGATGCTCGTGGAGCCATCGAATGCGACCGCGCTGCGCCGTTGCCGGAAAATTTGCGCCGCCGAGAGCTCGCGTGCCGGTTCCCCCGCAGCCTTGTGCGCTCGGGATGTCCAATCGGCGCTCTCATGATCCAGGTGCTGCTTGCCTGTCAGCTGATGCGCCTGTTCGATATCCGTCCACTCGACGTGATCGGAGCTCAGTCGATTGGCCTTGCCATGCCAGCGCGACGGGGCGGGCGGCAGTTCTGCCGGCGACGGCCCGCCCGCGGAAATCCACAACAGGCATTCCGGCGACTCTGCTTCGGCTGAGGCCGCCTCGCGATCGACCCCGAGCAGCGCCGCGATCTGCGCGTCGCCGGGCGCCGCAAGTAGGCGCGAGCGCCAGCCCAGCGCGGATGCAGCGTAGCTCACCGCGGCAATGGCATGGCCGCAGTCGTGCTGGCAGTAGCGAAACGCCCGCATGCCGTATTTCCAGGCTTCGCGCCAGGTGATGCTCGCGAGCCCGATCAGGAAGCCGCGAAACTCGACCGGCCTGTCCCATTCCCCGCGACGCTCGAGCGCGTGATCGCAGCTCAGGTAGTGATAGACGCCGGCCGCAAGCCCCGCCACGCCGCTCGTCACCAGATAGCCCTCCGTGGGATGGAGATTGCCGCTCGACGGATTGCAACGCAGGGCCCAGGAGGTTTCGCCGTAGGCTTTCCAGGCTGAAATGCCCAGCGACAGTTCGAGCAGGATCGCGACTGAATCGAGATCGAAGGCGTGCGGCGCAGGCATGGTGCCGCGGCGCAATGCGCTGTAGCGGGTCTCGAGATCGTCCGCAAGAAGCGGCAGCTCGATGCGCATCGCGCCTTCATAACGGCGGAACGGATTCGGTTGATTGGCCCAGTCCAACCGTCCCGGCCCGGGCGCGTAGCGGTTCAGGCGATGTTTGCTGCGCTCGTGGTAATCGGAGAGCGTGTAGTCGGCCATGGACGACGGTGACGGGCGCGCAAGCTTAGCACGCCGTATCGGGCGACAGCGAGGCGGATCGAGTCCTTGACGCGCTGTGTCCGGCGACAGCATCATCTGCTGCGCGCCCGCAGCGCAGCAGGTTCGCCATGACGCTCCAAACGAAAAGCTACCTCGACACCCGCCGCGCCGGTCCGCGTCCGCGCACGACGCCGACGAACCCGCACACGCAGCTCGATCAGAACGCGCCGCCCGATCTGCAGGAGCGCGTCTTCGAGATTGGCCGGTCGCTCTCCGGCGTGGCGGTCGGCCCGAGCCTGGTTTCGGTTCCCGGCGCGCGCGCGTTTCATCTGCCGGGGTGCGGGCATGCGGCTCACGGCGCGTTCATGATCCAGTGCGAGTTCGCCCATCTCCATCCCCCGAGGGACGGCAGCCTGCACATGACGCTGCAGCCTGCGATCGTCGAGAAGGTCATCGAGAACGGCTGGGCCGAGCTCCATCCGCTGGCAGGCCGCTATGGTCTGCCGGCGAACATCGTGATGGTGTACGGACCCCGCGACGAGGAAGAGCTCGCGGTCGTGGGCGATCTCATTCGTGCCTCTCATGCCTTTGCGGCGGCCGAGCAGCAACCACGATAAAGGCGCGCGTTTCAGCAGCGCCACCAAACGGGAGGACAAGACATGTTCACGCGGCGATCGTTCATCATCTGCACCCTGACCCTTTCCCTGCCGGCCGGCTGGGCTTGGGCGCAGGGCGCGTCCTGGCCGGCGCGGCCGGTTCGCATCATCGTATCCCTGCCTCCGGGCGGCTCGAACGACCTGCTCGCGCGCCTGATCGCGGAGCGCCTGCTTTCGGTGCTCGGGCAGCCGGTCATCGTCGAGAACCGGCCCGGCGCAGGCGGCAACATCGCCACCGAGTACGTGGCCAAGCAGGCGCCGGACGGGTACACCCTGCTGCTGACGGCAAGCGGCCATACGGTCAATCCGTCCTTCTTCGCCAAGCTCCCATACGACCCGGTCAAGGATTTCGAGCCGATTTCGCAGGTGAGCACCGTTCCTTTCGTGCTCACGGTGAACGCGAGCATGCCGGCGGCGACGATGAAGGAGTTCGTGGCGCATGCGCGCGCCAATCCCGGCAAGCTCACCTACGGCTCGGCCGGCATCGGGCAGCCCCATCATCTCGCGGCCGAGCTGCTCAAGGCGAGAACCGGGATCGACATCGTGCACGTGCCGTACAAGGGTGCCGGAGGAATCGTTCCGGCGCTGCTTGCCGGAGAGATCAGCTTCACCGTCGGCGCGATCAACTCGCTCTTGCCGCACATTCGCTCGGGCAGGCTGCGGGCGCTCGCAATCGCGGGCGGAACGCGCACGGCCCTGCTGCCCGATGTTCCCACCATCGCGGAGGCGGTGCCGCTCCCGGGCTACGAGGTGACGACCTGGACCGGGGTGCTTGCCCCCGCCCGCACGCCCCGCGCCATCGTCGATCGCCTCAGCACCGAGATCAACCGCATCGTGCGGGACCCGCAGGTGATCAAGGAAAAGCTCACGCCGCTCGGCATCGAGCCGGTCGGCACCACGCCGGAGCAATTCATGGACTTCATCAAGGCGGAGCTCGCGCGCTACGCCAAGCTCGCCAAGGACGCCAACATCAAGCCGGAGTAGGGACGGCCGCGCGAAAAGTGCGGCCGGCTCGAGTCTACCGCCCGAGGGCGGCCGGCAGACGCAGACGCCACGAATAGAATACCGCGGTGCCTATCACCGCGGCCCCGACGAGGACCGCCACCGGGCCGCCGACCAGGCCGGCGACGAATCCGGCCTGCACGCGGCCGAGCGGCGCGCTGCCGCGCGTGGCCATCACGACGACGGACATCACGCGCCCGCGCAGCTCGTCGCTCACCAGCAACTGCGCGAGCGTGTTGCGCGTGACCGCCCATATGCCGTCGACCGTACCGAGCGCGAAGAGCAGGACCATCGAGAACCCGAGCCAGGGCGAGAGCGCGAACGCCGCGAGCAGCGCGGCGTACAAGGCACCCGCTGTCATGATCACGCGCACGTGCCGCTCGATATGGAACGCCACCATGAAAACCATGCCCAGCAACCCGCCGGCACCCAGCGCGCTGAGCAGCAATCCCAGGCCTTCCGGACCCGTGCCGATCGCATCGCGAGCGATGATGGTGATGAGCGCGACGTTGTGGCCGAACAGACCGCTCACGATTTCCAGTCCGAGCGCGACCTTGAGCAGCGGGCTGCGCCAGACGAAATCCAGGCCGCTCGTCATTCCCTGCCACAAGCTCCGTGGAGTTGAAGTCGCGTCCGGCCTACGAGCGGGGAGGCGCATCGCCGCCAACGCCAGCAACATCCCGAGGAAACCTCCCACATTGATGAAAAACGGCAGCGCGTAACCGCCGTACGCCAAGGCCACCCCGCCGATCGAAGGTCCGATCAAGGCGCCAGCTCGCACCGCTACCGCGTTGAACGTCACCGCGCTTTGCATCGAGCTGCGCGGCACGAGGCCGGCGAAGAGCGCGTGGCGCGCCGGGATCGAGAACGCAGAGAGGGTGCCGCTCACGAGGCTCAGCACATACAGATGCCAGAACAGGAGTTGACCGGTGAGCGCCAAGATCCCCACCGTCAGCGACGCGATCAGCATGGAGGATTCGGTGAGCAGCAACAGCACTCGACGCGGTACCCGGTCGGCGATTGCCCCGCCGAACAGGGAGAGCGCAATCATCGGCACGGCCCGGAACAGGCCGCTCAAGCCGAGCAGCAGCGGCGAGTTCGTCATCTCGTAGAGTATCCACGCGACCGCGGTCTGTTCCACCCAATTGCCGAGCTGCGAGATGAATTGGCCGAGCGCGTAGAGGGCGTAGTTGCGCTCGCGCAGGGCCGTTAGACCGCGGGGCAGGTTGGGCACTTCGCGTGACGCCAGGAGATGCGTTCGGTCAGACGATAACCCGCGGGAAGCTTACTTCCAGGGCATGAGCGAGGCGTGGATCACGTCCGGCACGCCTTGACCGCCGACGGATTTGATCGCAAGATCCACGTCCTTCAGCCCGAAGCGGTGGGTCGTGACCTTCTCCAGCGGAAAGCGTTTCGAGGCGAGCTGGGCGAGGGCGAGCTCGCAGGCTTTGTAGCTGTGGCCGCGCGCGCTCTTGATGGTGATGAATTTCACCGTGACACGCTCGAGCGGGAAATTCGGGAACTCCTTCATCTCGCCCTGGACCACGATCGTCCCGCCCTTGCGCTTCAACGCTTCCACGCCGAGCAGGATCGGGAGAGTCCCTGCGCCCGCGGTGCAGTCGAGCGCAACGTCCACGCCGCGGCCGGCGGTGATCTCCTTGATGCGTGCGAGCGGGTCTTCTTTCTGCACGTCGATCACGTAGTCGGCGCCGAGTTCCTTGGCGACTTTCATCCGCGCGGCGTCCTTGGAGGTGCCCGTGACGATGATGAGCGAGGCCCCCGCCTGCTTGCAGATCACGGTTTGTGAGAGACCCTGCTGCCCCGGGCCCTGGATGAGCACGGTGGAGTCGTAGCCCACGCCGCCGTCGAAGAGCGACCATTCGACGCCGTTCGCCATGGGGGTGACCAGTCCCGCCAATTCCGGGGTGACGCCGTTCGGCACCCGGTGCACGACGGTGTTCCACGGGAGGTATACGTATTGCGCGAATCCGCCCCACAGGTGGGGAGCCTTCTCGGCCGAGGTGTAGCCGTAGCGGATGGCGTCGGGGTTGGTGCGCCAGTCGGTGTTCTCGCAGTGGCGGTACTGGCCCAGGTGGCACCACTCGCACTTGCCGCACATGACGTAGTGCTCGACGAACACCAGGTCGCCTTCCCTGAAGCCTTTGCGCCGGGTGAACTCGCGGCCCGCCTTGGCGATCGTGCCGATGTTCTCGTGGCCCATGATCACGGGAGTGTTCGACGGCGGCGTCTTGTACAGCTTCACGTCGGTCCCGCAGATCCCGGCGACCTCCATCTTCATGAGAGCGCTGTCCTCCGGGATGTCCGGCATGGGAAATTCGCGGATCTCGGTTCTCCCCGGACCCGTTCTCACAGCTGCCAATACTCTTTCCACCTGCGTTCCTCCAATCAACGACCGTCGCCTCGCATTTTCTCACGCGCTGCGTGCGGTCTCCAATCCGAATGACCTGTTCCGCCGCGCGGGACGGCAATTCCGCTATCATCGACACCGTGCAATCGAAACCTCGAAAACCACATGTCGAACCTGAATCCAGGCGATTCGCCTAAATCGGGCGGCCCGGTCTCGGCCGAGCAGATCGCGGACTTGGCCGCGGCGAGCCGCGTCCTCGTCGCCCACGGCGTCGTCGACGCCTTCGGCCACGTCTCGATGCGCCATCCTCACGCGCCCGAGCGTTACCTGATCGCGCGCTCGATCGCCCCTGCATTGGTGACCCCCGATGACATCATGGAGTACGACCTCGACAGCAATCCCTGCAACGCCAACGGGCGCTCCAGTTTTCTCGAGCGATTCATCCATGGCGAGATCTACAAGGCGAGAGCCGATATACATTCCATCGTGCACAGCCATTCGCCCTCGGTGATCCCTTTCGGGCTGGTCGGGGTGCCGATGCAGGCGATGTTTCACAACGCGGCCTTCCTCGCGGAGGGCGTGCCCGTGTTCGACGTCCGCAAGAAGTTCGGCGCCACCGACATGCTGGTCAGCAACGCGCCCAAGGGCGTGGCCCTCGCCGCCGTCATGGGCAGGAAAAACGTCGCGCTCATGCGCGCGCACGGCAGCGTCGCCTGCGGGCCTACGCTGCAGACGGCGGTGTTCCGCGCCGTATACACCGAGGTCAACGCCCGCATCCAGCACTGGACCACGGCGCTCAAGGGCGGTGCGCCGATCGCCGCGCTCGACCTCGACGAAGGCCGGCTTTCCGACGCCGTCAACCAGACCGCGGGCATGCGCGCCTGGGACCTGTGGCGCAGCCAGGTTCGCAGCGAGGTCAAGTGGTAAGGCTCATCGAGGGAGGCAAGCCATGTCAGCAGCTGAATTGAAGCAGCGTGTCGGCGCCACGGCCGAATTGAAGCAGCAGCTGGTCGACTGCATCCGCATGCTGGAGCAGTCCGAGATCATCGACTACAACGGCCATTGCAGCGTCCGCCTCGACGACAACCGCGTCTTCATCAACATCGGGTCGTGCCAGCGCAGCCGGCTCACGGTGGATGACATCTGCACGATCGACCTCGAAGCGAACCAGATCGAAGGCAAGGGCAATGCGCCGCTCGAGCGCCACCTGCATTGCGGCATCTACCGGGTGCGGTCGGACGTCAGGGCGATCGTGCACGCGCATCCGAAGTGGTCGACGTTCCTCACCATGGTCGGCGAGAGCTACCAGCCGGTGTATGCGCAGGGGTCCCTGGTCTATCCGGTGCCGCTCCTCGATTCGCCGAACTCGATCAACAACCGGGGCATGGCGGACCGACTCGCCGCGACGCTCGGGGACCGGCCGGCGGCGCTGATGAAGTCGCACGGCGCGGTGACGGTCGGCAAGGACATCGTCGAGGCGTTCGTGCTCGCGAACTACATGGAGGAGAACGCCTACCGGCAGTACATGGCGCTGCAGATCGGCAAGCCTTACTCGTTCAACGAAGAGGAGCGGGCGCTGTGCCGCGAGAAGCTCTGGAACGCGACCCTCTTCAAGCGCACCTGGGACCATTTCCGGGCGAAGCTCGGGTGAGTCCCAAGCGCGCGGCGGGATTGAAACCTGCATCTCTTCAATCGGGCCGATCCTCCAGAATAGTCAGGCCATAAGGATCGTTGCCGACGCCTGTAACCGTCGCGACGACGGCCCGCGTACGAAGGTCGATCACCCATACCGTTCCGCTGGGCGGAGCCGTCGGATCGAGCCGAGGCCCGCCGGAGACCACTGCGTAACGACCGTCCGAAGTGACGGCCGTGCCCTTGGGGCGGCCCGGGCGCACGAGACCATCGGCGTCCGCCGGCCGAGTGACCGGTATGCGCGCCACTTCCGCTCGCGGATCGTGCGCAAGCGCCCGGCGCACATCGACGATCGAGACATTGTTCGTCCGATAGTTCGCCACGATGATTTGCCTTCCGTCGGGCGTCCACGCAACGGTAAAGGGGCGTGCCTGGCCATTGGGATCGTCCGTCCCGACGCGCACGCGGGCGGCCTCCGCGCCGGGCGCTCCGGTGCGCGCGCGATCCACGTCGATGATGGAGATCGTATTCCCCTCGAAATCCGCCTGCCCGCTCTCCCGCGCGGTGACGGCGATGAATTTGCCGTTTGGGCTCGCTTTGATGCCGAAGGGGCCGGTCTGAACGGGAATGCGGGGCGCGATTTCGACGACCGGCGCGCCCATCAGCGCCTGGTGGAGGTCCATCACGGACACGTCGTCCGTGCCCGCATTACCCGAGAAGAGATACGTCTTGCCGTCACTGCCATGGCCCAAGGCCAGGAACTCCGGATTCGGCCAGCAACCGAATCGCGGGTCAGGTGCCTCGAAAGGAACAATCGGGGGCGGAGTCGGGGAGACAAACGGAACCGGAAAATCAGGGCAGGCGTGTCCCGGATGGCCGAGTGCCATCTCGATCTGTGCGCGGCGGCCGCCGGTCTTCCGGTCGATGATGCTGACGCGATTCGACCCGTCCTCGGTCAGCCAGTTTTCCGAGTGGCTCACGAGCAGCAGTTCCGGAAGGACGACGAGTCCGACGGCACCGAAGTATCCGCTGTCGTAATTTCGCTCGACCGCGCGATCGGTATTGTCGAATTCCGGCCTGAGCATCCTGCTCACGTCCATGACCGAGACGCTGCCGCGGCCTCCATGCTGGAGGAACTCGGCATTGTTCACCGGCCCGTGATGATTGACCACGTACGCCGTACGATGATCCTCGCTGAGCACGATGTTGGCGGGATCGCCCACCGGCGTGCCGTCCAGACGGTCCGGGTGAACCTTGGCCCGGCTCACGATGGCGTTCGGCGTGTTGTTGTTCCTTGGTTTCAGCGCCGCATTGAAGTCGATGGTGTAGATCCGCGGGTCTCTGCGCCCGGTGGCAAGGATGAATGACTCGTCTGCGAGCGCCAGGTCCGCGACGGCGAGCAGCAACAGCAAAAAGGCAAGCCAAGATGCAGGAACGATGCTTCTCATCACAAGTCCTCCTTTTGTTGATCACGTACGCTTGGTTACACGTCTCCTTTGTTCAGCGCGCCCGACCTCTCAGAGGGTCGTCTCGATCATCGCCCTCAGCTCCGCCGTCACCTCCGGCTCGATGCCGAACCACGCCTTCCACGCCGGCCGGCCCTGATTCAGCAGCATGCCCAGGCCGTTGACGGTGCGGTTGCCGCGCTTGCGGGCCGCGGCGAGAAACGGCGTCTCGAGCGGGATGTAAATGATGTCGGCGGCGAGCGCGGTCTTCGGCAGCTTGTCCAGACTGATGTCGAGCACGGGCTGGCCGATCATGCCGCAGCTGGTGGTGTTGACGACCATCGCCGCGCCTTCCAGAGCGCCGTGGCGTTGTTCCCAGGGCAGGGCCTTGATCGGTCCACCGAACTCGTCGGCAATTCCTTTTGCGCGCGCGAACGTGCGGTTGAGGAGGCGAATCTCCTTCGCACCCTCCTGCGCGAGGCCGTAGCACACGGCGCGCGAGCCGCCTCCGGCGCCGATCACCGCGATGGGTCCAGCGTCCGCCCGCCAGCCCGGCTGCTCCTGCCGCACGTTCTGGATGAAGCCGTAGCAATCGTTGTTGGTGCCGGCGAGCGCCCCGTCGGGCCTCACGACCACGCAGCTGATCGCACCGATGCTTCTCGCCAGCCCGTCGACCTCGTCGACGATCGTCATCGCCTGCTGCTTGTGCGGGATCGTCAGGTTGCAGCCCGCGAATCCCAGCGCGCGGAGCGCGCGCAGGGCCGCGGCGAGGCTCTCGGGCCGGATCGCAAGCGGCACGTAGGTGCCGGCCAGATCGTGCTGTTTGAACCAGTAGTTGTGCAGCATCGGCGAGCGCGAATGCATGACGGGCCAGCCCATGACACCGGCGAGCAGGAAACGGTCGGGGTGCGTCATCGGCGCATTTTCTCATGCTATGCCCCTTCTGATAGGCTGAAGCCATGTTCGCCTCCATCAGGAAAGGCCCCGAACGCCTCCAGGCCGTCGACCGGGTGGGGCAATGGACGCGCGAGCGCTTCGGCCTTCCGAAAGAGGCGGCGGTTTCCGTCGCGGAGGTCGCCTGCACGCTCCCCGGCTGCGCGCCGCTCGAGACCGTGGTCATGTTCTGGATCCTGGAACAGCGCTATCAGTTCAAGCTGTTCAAGCCGGTGACGGAGATCGTCGTCGATGATCTTCCCTACGCCTGGCTGAAGGACGCGCTCGCGGTGCAGGAGGGGGCCGGCTGGGAGTGCTGCTGAAGCCCCTTTCGCCGTTGACAGCCGAGCGGATGTAGAGGGATCATCGGTATCGACGCATCGCGCCGTGAGATCGAGGGAGCCTCATGGTCCATATAGGAGAACGCATCATGACTGTCAAGGAAAGAACCAAACCCCAGGTGGCGACGATGAACGCGGTGCACGACCTGCCCGTGCTCGTCGCCCGCGACAAAGGCTTCTTCAAGGACGAGGGCCTGGACCTCGAGTTCGTGACCACGCCGGGCATGGCGCAGGCCACGACTTCCCACTTCGTCAAATTCGATTCCGTCTTCGACCGCCCGCTCGACTCGGTCTACAACGAAGGCGGCATCGACCAGTACCGCATGTGCGAATGGGGGATCATGAAGCGCGCGGTCGAAGCCAACACGCAGGGACTGCGCGGGCGCAAGATCGTGGCCTTGGGCGCCTCCATGTCGAAGTTCGCCATCGTCGTCGCGCGCGACTCGAAGTACTACGAGCCCGAGATGCTGAAAGACAAGCCGATCGCGGTGACGCCGAACAACGGCTCGGACTTCACCACGCTGAAGATGATGGAGGGGTTCCTTGCGCCGGAGCACGTCAAGAGGACCAACGCAGGGTCGATGCTCAAGCGGCTCGAAGCGGTTCGCGACGGCAAGGTCGCTGCGGCGAGTCTCATGGAGCCCTGGATCAGCGTGGCGCAGAAGTGGGGTCTGCGCATCCTGATCGAGTCGCATTCCACGCGCAGCGAAGCGGCCGGCGACGACCTCGACGGCCCGACTCTCGCGAAGATGTTCCGCGCGCAGGCGAGGGCGGTCAAGGAGATCGAAAAGGACCCCGCCCCTTACGTCCACTATTTCATCCGCGAGACCGGGGGACTCCTGCAGCCCCACGAGTTCCAGACCTGGCGCCTGCTTCACGCCGCGCCGCAGCCCTACACGCGCGAGCGCTTCGAAGACACCTACAACTGGACCGTCAAGTGGAACATGACGGTGCCCGGCGCCACCTACGAGAACACCGTCGACAACCGCGCGTGGCAGTAGCGCGAACCGCCTTCGATCCGATCGTCATCAACTCAAGGGGGAGATCACCATGAAACGCTTGTCCGTCATCACCGCGGGACTGCTGGTCATCGCGTTCGGTGTTTTCGGGTGTTCATATATGCCGTGGTCCGACGCGGGCTGGACCACGCTCATCGACGGTTCCGCCGGCCTAGACAACTTCAACCCCATCGGCGACGCCAACTGGAGAGCGGAGGGCGGTGCCATTGTGGCCGACAAGGGCAAGGGCGGCTATCTCGTCTCGAAGAACTCCTACAAGGACTTTCAGGTGAGGGCGGAGTTCTGGGCGGATACCACGACGAACAGCGGCGTCTTCATCCGCTGCACCGATCCCAACAAGGTCACCGCCACCAATGCTTACGAGGTGAACATCTACGACCGGCGCCCGGAGCCGGACTATGGCACCGGCGCGATCGTCAACGTGGCCAAAGTCTCGCCCATGCCGAAAGCCGGCGGCAAGTGGAACACCTACGAGATCACGGCCAAGGGCTCGCAGCTCACCGTAGTGCTGAACGGTGTCCAGACCGTCAGCGTTCAGAACAGCCAGTTCGCGCAGGGACGCTTGGCGCTCCAGTATGGGCTCGGCCCCAAAGACGCTCCTGGCGGCCCCATCAAGTGGCGCAAGGTGCAGATCAAGCCGCTGTAGCCTGATCTACAGCGTTACTTTGTGGAGGAACTCCAGCAGCCGCGCCGGAGCGGTTTGCTCTGCTTGTCCCTCGGGAAGAACGTCCCAGTATTCCGAGCGCGGCAGGCATTCTTCGAGATACCTCGCTGCCGAGGTCGCGTGCGAGGCATCGTGCCCCGGGATGACGAGTGCGGGGATGTCGAGTTTGAGCATGTCCTCCGGTTCCGCGCCCGGAGCCGTGTCGCGGTCGAAGAGCGTGCGGCACATGTCTGTGACGAGCTTTTTATAAGTGCCGACGTCCAGCTTAGCGTAGGCATCGGCGAACGCGCGGTCGTTCTTGATCACCGAGGCCCAGGGCCCGCCTCTCGGTTCGGCATTGAAGGGCTTGCCTTCCTGCATCACGAGCGATACGACGCCCGCGAGGCCGACTTGCTCGACGTACGCGAGATGGTCGGCGAAGCGCTTATGGGTGCTGATGCGATACTTGGCCCCTCCGACGGGCCAGTAAAGAGTCATGCTCTGCACCATCTCCGGATGAGCGACGCCGAAAGCGACGACCGGACAGCAGCCCATGCAGCCGCCCAGGAGATGGACGCGCTTGAAGCTCAGCTGATCCAGCAGTCCCCGCCCTTGAGCGACGTAGTGCGCCCAGGCGATACGCTCGACACGGCCGCCCGAATGGCCGCATTCGCGCCGGTCGAAGACGATGCAGGTGTATTTCCTGGGCAGGTGCTCGAGCAGCTTGA
Organism: Betaproteobacteria bacterium; assembly: GCA_005884335.1. Classification (GTDB taxonomy): domain Bacteria; phylum Pseudomonadota; class Gammaproteobacteria; order Burkholderiales; family SG8-39; genus VBDM01. The sequence continues at coordinate 12,787 of VBCJ01000297.1, forward strand.
TCCTCGCGTACACCCCCTGCGTCTTCCACTTGTCCAAGGTCGCATCGAACCCGGCGGGCGAGTACATCAGGAGCGGCGGCCCGTCGCCGATCACCTCGTAGCGCGTCTTAATGCCGTCGATAAGAGCGGTAGGCAGGTCAACCTCCTCTGATTTGCCGGCCTGAACGCACGTCATCGATCAATGCACGAAAGGCATCGAAGCTGAGCTTCGCGGCATTGCCGTAGGTCTCGGTCTTGGCGTCGATCCACTTTGCCGCATAGCCGATGGCGGTATGCGCGAGGCGCACGCGTCCGTCGAGCCACGGCCCGCCGCCCAAGCCCCCGATGACCGGAATGGAAACCGCGCGTACGACGGCAGGACCGGCCACGGGACCCGAGTGTCTGAAGTCCAGGACCGAGGCGCCGGCGTCTTCCAATCGCTTTGCTTCCTCCACCAGCTTGTCGGCGGCAAGTTTCTCGCCATGGAACTCGGCAAAGACCGGGACGCCTGCGCGAACGATGGCTTCCACCACGCCGGGATCTCCCAAGACCTTCACCATGTCCGCGCCTCCCTCTTTTGCGAGTCGGACGGCGGCATTGACTACGGCCTCGGCGCCTGCGTGCCCCGGACCATTGGGCACATCGCAGCTCACGAGGGCGCGCTTCGCGCCGCGGCGCACGGCTTTGCAGCAAATCAGCATCTCGTCCACGGTGACTTCCGTGTCCGTCGCGTGCCCCCAGAGATTCACGCCGACGGAATCACCCACCGATATGAGATCCACCCCGGCGCGGTCTGCGATCTGCGCGATCTGGTAGTCCCAGGCGACCACTCCGACGATCTTCCTGCCGTCGCGCTTCATTTTCTGGAGCGCGGGAATCGTTATCTTGGTTTCCATTTATGCTTGCGAGGCGCCGGCGAGCCGCCTGATCGCCGAGATGATCGCGCCCGGATCGGCGCGGTTCTTCCCGGCGATGTCGAGCGCGCTGCCGTGTGCGACCGAGGAGAACAGCACCGGCGTGCCGATGGTGAGTGCCGCGGTGCCGGCAAATGCGTGCGTTTTTGCCATGATGTGCCCCTGGTCGTGGACCATGACGACGAAGGCGTCGTAGCCTTTCCTCAGGAACATCGTATCGGCGCCGAACGGCCCCTCCGCGGCGACGTCGTTCTTCTTCGCGTCGGCGATCGCCGGGCCGATGATCTGCTGCTCCTCGTCGCCGAAGAGACCCCCCTCGCCCGCGTGCGGGTTGAGCCCCGACACGGCGATGCGCGGTGAGGCGATGCCCATGCGGCGCAGCGCGGAATCGGCCGAGCGGATCGCGTGCAGAACGCGGTCGCGCGTGACGAGCTTGATCGCCCGGCGCAGGCTCGCGTGCAGTGTCGCATGGGCGATGCGCATCTCGTTCCCGCCGTGATCGAAGCAGATCATGAGAAACGCGTCCTCGGGCGGCACGCCCGTGCAGCGCGCGACGAACGTGGGATACCCGTCGAACTCGATTCCGGCGAGCTTGATCGAGCTTTCGGTCTGTGGGGCGGCGACGACAGCGTCCACTTCGCCGGTGAGCGCCGCGTCGATCGCAGCTTTCGCCGAATCGAGCGCTGCTTCCCCGTGCGGCGCCGCGATCTCACCGATGTGCAGTTCGTCCGGCTCGAACTGCTTGCGCTCGAGGAGGATCAGCGCGCCGTCGCTCCAGTTCGCGTCGGCCGCACGCGCCACGGAGCGCAGGTTCAGTGCGAGGCCACAGGCGGCGGCGTGCGCCTCGAGCGCTCCGCGGTCGCCGACCAGCAGCGGCCGGCAGATTTTATTCACCTGCGGGTCGAGCGCGGCTTTGAGCGTGATCTCGGGGCCGATACCGGCCGGGTCGCCGATGGAGATGGCGATGCGGGGCAGGCTCATCAATCGACTTTCACTCGAGCCGATTCGATCACCCTCTTCCAGCGTTCCTCGTCCCGTTTCATGAACGCCGCCATCTCCACGGGCGTGCCACCGATCGGTTCCGCGGAGAGATTTGCGAGCCGCTCGCGCACGTCGGGCATGCGGATCACCTCGATGACAGCTGCGGAAAGCTTCTCCACAATCGGAATCGGGGTCTTCGGCGGCGCGACGATCCCAAACCACGCGACGGAGCTGAAACCGGAGAGGATCTCCGACATCGCCGGCGCCTCGGGGAGCGAGGCGACACGCTTTTCGCTGCAAGTAGCGAGAGCCCTGAGCCTGCCGCTTTTCACGTGCCGCAGCGTCACGCCGAGGTTGTCGAACATGAGGTCGATCTCGCCGGCGAGCAGAGCGGCCATCGCCGGCGCCGACCCCTTGTAGGGGATGTGCGCGATCTGCAATCCCCCGGCCGCAGATTTGAACAACTCCGCGGTCAGATGAGAGGTCGTGCCGTTGCCCTGCGAGCCGTAGTTGAGCTTCCCCGGGTTCGCTGCTGCGTAGGCGATCAGCTCCTCAACTGTCTTCGCCGGCACACTGGGGGTAACGAGAAGGACGTTGGGGATCGCGGCCATCATGCTTACCGGCACGAACTGCGACGGGTCGTACGCGAGCTTGCTGAACAGGTTCTGATTGACCACGAGCGGCCCGGGAGCGGTGGCGAACAGGGTATAGCCGTCGGGCTCGGCCTTGTAGACGAACTCGGCGCCGATGTTGCCGCTCGCGCCCGGGCGATTTTCGACCAGTACCGGTTGCCCCCACTTGGCCCCGAGCTTCTCGGCGAAGATGCGGGGCAGCAGATCGGCGCTGCCTCCCGCGGGATACGGCACGACGATCCTGATCGGCCTCGCCGGGTAGGCCTGCGCGTGCGCGGATGGAGCGAGTGCGAACCCGAAAGTGAATGCGGCGGTAAGCAAGAATCGGCGAATCACGTCTACTCCTCGGTCTCTGCGACATTTTACCGGTGATAAAATCGGTCGGAGCACTTTCTCCGGAACGGAGCCCGAAATCCATGTCCGCAGCTCCAGAATCCCGTGCCTGGCCCGCCGAGGGCATCACGCGCGTTCCCTACTGGGTGTACCAGGACGAGGATATCTATGCGCGCGAGCAGGAACGCATCTATCGCGGCGCGACCTGGAATTTTCTCGGGCTCGAGGCGGAGTTGCCGGATCCGGGCGATTTCAAGACCACGTTCGTCGGCGAGATGCCGGTAGTGGTGTCGCGCGATCTGCAAGGCGCCCTGCGCTGTTTCGAGAACCGTTGCGCGCACCGCGGCGCGCTCCTGTGCCTGAAAGGCCGCGGCAACACGAAAGAGATTACCTGCATTTACCACAACTGGACCTACGACCTGGAGGGCAACCTCACCGGAGTCGCGTTCCGGCGCGGCGTGAGGGGGCTGGGCGGAATGCCCGAGGACGCAAGGCCGGAGAGCGAGGCGCCGAGGAAGCTGCGGGTAGCGACCTTCTGCGGCCTGATGTTCGCGACCCTTTCGGAGGCGACGCCGTCGATCGAGCAGTACATCGGTCCCGAAGTGGCCGCGAAAATCAGGCGCGTGATGAAGGAGCCGGTGAAACTGCTCGGCGGCTACAGCCAGGCGCTGCCCAGCAACTGGAAACTGTATTTCGAAAACGTAAAGGATACGTATCACGCGAGCCTGCTGCATCTGTTCTTCTCGACTTTCCGTCTCAACCGTCTCGAGCAGAAAGGCGGCGTGATCGTCGGCGGCGAGGGGGGCAGCCACGTCAGTTTCACGATGATGAAGACCGACCTCGCCGGGGACGAGTACGAGCGCGCCGGCATGCGCTCGGTCTCGGGCGGCTACCGGCTGGAGGCGCCGCAAATGCTCGAATCGGTGGACGAATTCGGCGATGGAGTGACTCTGCAGATCCTGACCGTGTTCCCGGGTTTCGTGCTCCAGCAGATCATGAACTGCCTTGCCGTGCGCCAGGTGCTGCCGAAGGGCGTGGCCGGCACCGAGCTGGTGTGGACCGCGTTCGGCTACGTGAGCGACGACGAGAGAATGGCGGAGCTGCGCCTGAAGCAGTCGAACCTCGTCGGTCCCGCGGGATACATCTCGCTTGAGGACGGTGCGGCGACCGGGTTCGTGCAGCGCGGCGTGGCGGGGGCGTCGGCGCGCGCGTCGGTGGTGGAAATGGGCGGGCGCGGCGTCGAGTCGAATGAATCCCGCGTCACCGAGACCTCGGTGCGCGGGCTATGGCAGCAGTACCGCAGGCACATGGGCTTGTAAGGCCGTGGACGTTGAGCTTCAACTCACCGTCGAGAACCTCCTCTCCCGCTACGTTCACGCGATCGACGACGACCGTCTGCAAGACTGGCCGGGGTTCTTCACAGAGAAGGGCCGCTACCGCATCACCACCGCGGAGAACTACGAGCGCGGTCTGCCGCTGTCCATCATCTACGCCGACTCGCGTGCGATGCTGCACGACCGCGTCTCGGCGCTGCGGCACGCCAATATCTACGAGGCGCAGCGCTACCGGCATATCGTGTCTTCCACGCTCGTCGAGCGGATAGACGCGCACAGCGCGCGCGCGACCTCGAACTTCCAGGTCGTGCGCATCATGCACACGGGGGAGTCGATGCTGTTCGCGAGCGGCCGCTACCTCGACCGCATCCGCATGAACGGCGACGGCGGCGAGCCGCAGTTCGAGGAAAGAGTCGTGATCCTCGACAGCCGCAGCGTGGATACGCTGCTTGCAATCCCGCTCTAACGGGCTGTGACTTCAGGGCCTGGAGCCGATCGACGAGAGGCCCGGGTTCCATTCCATCCGGCGCCTGAGGGTGAGATCGATGACCTTTCCGTCCCCGGACGCCATTGGATCCCGCCGCCTGCCCACCCATTCGACGATCGGCATGAATTCCGCGCATTCCGCGGCTGCCGCGGAAGGGGCCATTTCGAAAATCCCGATTCCCGCCTCCGCTGCTTTCACGTACACGTCCGAATCGCTAATCCGCGTCAGGAAAGGCAAGCCGAGCGAATTGAGAAACCGCTCGAGCGGTTGATACACCGGCATCGAGCTGCGCACCCGGTTCGCCAGCACGGCCAGCTGAATATTGCGCGTGCGGATCCTGCCCACGAGGAGGAGGTCCCTGACGAAATTGGCCGTCGCGTGAATGTCGATCGCCGAGGGCGCCACCGGAATGAGGATGCCGTCGGCCTTGCTGAGCATTTCCTGCAGGAGCAGACCCGAGGTGCCGGCCGGCGCATCGATCAGGAGCTGCTGCGTGTCGGCAGGCACGTGCATCTCGACGCTGCGGATGCGGCCGCCCTTCTGAGGCGCGGCATTGGCCCCGTAAATTCTCGCCCCGGGCTGGTTACGGACACGCAGCCAATGCAGGCTCGACCCCTGCGGGTCGTAGTCCATGACGGTTGTCGGGATGTCCTGGCTTGCAAAGTAACTGGCCAGGTTGGTCGCAATGGTGGTCTTTCCGGACCCGCCTTTGGAATTGATCACCAGCGTGGTGTTCATTCTCATGACCTTCGCCCCCTTCCCCGACACAGCAACGGGGAGACCGTAAGACTATGCCAAAGTCATAGTCCCGCTTATTAACTAATTCACAGGGGAGACGCGAAATCCTTCCCCCGGCGGGATCGCGGGCTTGCAACCTTGACAAGGCGGTGCACTCTTACGACCATTCGCCCGTTAACCGGGGTGGCGGCGACCTTCTTGACGCGACCCGGTTCGGCCGGTCGGCCCCGACGACATGTTCTCGAGACTTTTTTACGCGGACCTTGCTTCCCGCCTCAGGTGGGCGGTGTCGCGCAGGTGGTATCACTTGCGCGTGTCTTGGCACGCCTGGGACAAGGAGCCCTGGGTATTTGCCCTGGTTCTCGGCCTGATCGCCACGATCTTCGTTTTTGCGCTCCGCGCGGCTTACGAGCATCAAGACCACCGGCGGAGTCTGGCCTGCCTTGCGCGGAACGTGTATTTCGAGGCGCGGGGCGAGCCTGTGGCCGGTCAATACGCGGTCGCTGAGGTCACCATGAATCGCAAGGCCTCGGGCCGCTACTCCGGTACGGTCTGCGGCGTGGTCTATCAGAAAAACTGGGATCCGCTCCGAAAGCGCTATGTGGGCGCTTTTTCATGGACGGAGTTCGATACACTTCCGACCCCGGCGGGCGAGGACTGGCTGCGCGCGTGGGAAGTGGCTGAAGCGGTCTACTATGAGCGGGAAGCGCCGGTGCTGGAGGGCGCGATGTTCTTTCATGCGACCTACATCAAGCCCGACTGGGCGAGAGGCAAGCGGCCGCTTGCCCGGATCGGCGGGCACGTCTTTTACAAGTAGCACAGCACGCTGGTCGGGCGACGGTAGGGGCTTTGAATCTTCCGAGGGTCACGGGATTGTTCTTCTCCTGCGGAGCCCCCATTTGATAGGGGTCAGGCTGCCCCGGGGGGTATCTCCCGGCAAGCCGTGTCCAAGGGATTTGCATGACATATCGCGATCCACGGTTGTGGGTGTGGGCCGAAGCGCTGGAGCTGCTCCGAGGAGCGGAGAAGCTGCAGCGCCGGTTTTTCCAGCTCGACGCGGCTGAAGCGCCGTGCTGGGAGCCTTCCGTCGACCTCTACGAGACGGGTGACCAACTCACGCTCTGCGTCGCGCTTCCCGGCGTCGCAGCGGATGAACTGGAGGTCTCCCTCGAATCCGGGACCGTCGTTGTGCGCGGCGAGCGCGCGTTCCCGGCAGACTATCAGCCGGCGGCCATTTACCGCCTGGAAATCCCCTACGGCCGCTTCGAGCGCCGCATCACGCTGCCCGCCGGCCAATACGAGCTCGTCGATCGGCGCCTGGAGAACGGGTGTTTGACGCTCGGCATGCGCAGACTGGGGTGAAACGACATGAGCCTTGAACTCGACAGCGTCAATCAGAAGCCGGCGGGCGAAAAAGCCAACGCCCCCGGGGCGCGGTCGTCGCCGGAAGGGACGTATGCCCTTCCTGAGGACGCACTGGTCATACTGCCCGTGCGCGGGATGGTGCTCTTTCCCGGCATGATCCTGCCCATCGCGCTCGGGCGCGAGGGCTCGATCGCTGCCGCGCAGCTTGCGCTGAAGACCAAACGGCCGATCGGCGTCCTGTTGCAGCGAAACTCCGAGACCGAGCGGCCCGGGCCGGAGGAGCTGTGCCTGGTCGGGACGGTCACCAACATCCTGCGCTATGTCACCACGCCCGACGGCACGCACCATGTCATCTGCCAAGGGCAGCAACGCTTCCGCGTGGTCGAATACCTCGAGGGCTACCCCTTCTTGGTCGCCCGCGTAGGACGGATCGAGGAGCCCGATGCCTCCGGCGACGAAATAGAGGCGCGCCTCGTGCAGTTGAAGGAGCGGGCGCTCGAAGTCCTCGAGCTCCTGCCGCAGGCCCCGCAAGAGCTCGTCGCCGGCATTCAGGGCATGTCGTCTGCCGGGGCGCTCGCCGACCTGGTGGCAGGCGTCATGGACATCGAGGTTTCGGAAAAGCAGGCCTTGCTCGAAACAGTGGACCTGCAAAAACGCCTGGACGCGGTGCTCGACAAGCTCGCGCACCGGCTGCAGGTGCTGAAGCTTTCCCGCGAGATCGACCAGCGCACCAAGGTGAGCATGGACGAGACCCAGCGCCGCTACGTCCTGCGCGAGCAGATGAAATCGATCCAGAAGGAGCTGGGCGAAGGCGAAGACGGCCACGCCGCGGAGATCGAGGAGCTCAGGAAAGCGATCGCCGAGGCAGGAATGCCCGAGGAAGTGGAGAAGCAGGCGATCAAGGAGCTGAAGCGCCTCGAGCGCATGTCCGACGCCACGGGTGAGTACTCCATGGTGCGCACCTATCTCGACTGGCTGATCGAGCTCCCGTGGAAGAGTCCCGAGCCCGACGCGATCGACATGGCCGAGGCGCGGCGCATTCTCGACGCGGATCATTTCGGCCTCGAGCCGGTCAAGAAGCGCATCCTCGAGTACCTCGCGGTGCGCAAGCTCAATCCAGAAGGCCACGGGCCGATCCTGTGCTTCGTCGGCCCGCCCGGAGTCGGGAAGACTTCGCTCGGCCAGAGCGTCGCGAAGGCGCTCGGGCGGAAGTTCGTGCGTGTGTCGCTCGGCGGCGTGCACGACGAGGCCGAGATACGCGGGCACCGGCGCACCTACATCGGCTCGCTGCCCGGCAACATCATCCAGGCGATTAAGAAGGCAGGCACGCGTAATTGCGTCATGATGCTCGACGAGGTCGACAAGCTCGGCGCGGGTTTCCACGGCGATCCGTCCTCGGCGCTGCTCGAAGTGCTCGATCCGGCGCAGAACAATACGTTCCGCGACAACTATCTCGGCGTGCCGTACGACCTTTCGCGGGTGCTTTTCATCACCACGGCGAACGTGCTCGACACCATTCCGGGTCCGCTGCGCGACCGCATGGAGATCATCCAGCTGCCCGGCTACACGCAGGAGGAAAAGCTCGAGATCGCGCGGCGCTACCTCGTCGCGCGGCAGCTCAAGGAAAATGGACTCAAGCCCGAGCAGTTCGAGATAGCCGACGCGGCGCTGACCGCGATCATCCGCGATTACACGCGGGAAGCCGGCGTGCGCTCGCTCGAGCGCCAGATCGGCGCAGTGTGCCGGCGCGCGGCGGTGCGCATCGCCGAAGGTGCAGTGCGGAAGGTGAGAATCGAAGAGGGCGACCTCGCCGAGATTCTCGGGCCGCCGAAATTCGAGAACGAGGTGGCGCTGCGCTCCGGCATCCCGGGCGTTGCGACGGGACTCGCGTGGACGCCGGTGGGCGGGGACATCCTGTTCATCGAGGCAAGCCGCACTCCCGGCGCCGGCAAGTTGATTCTCACCGGCCAGCTCGGCGACGTGATGAAGGAGTCGGCCCAGGCTGCGCTCACGCTGGTGAAATCTCGCGCCGCGGCGCTCGGCATCGATCCGGCCGCGTTCGAGAAAATGGACGTGCACGTCCACGTGCCGGCGGGCGCGATCCCCAAGGACGGTCCCAGCGCTGGCGTCGCCATGTTTCTAACGCTCGCGTCGCTCTTCTCCGAGCGCGCCGTTCGCGCCGACACCGCCATGACGGGGGAAATCAGCCTGCGCGGCCTCGTGCTGCCCGTGGGCGGGATCAAGGACAAGATGCTCGCCGCCATGCGCGCGGGCATCCGCCGCGTGATGCTGCCCGCCCGCAACCGCAAGGACCTCGAGGAGGTACCGGCGGAAGCGAAGGAAAAGATCGAATTCGTTTTCCTCGAGGATGTCGACGAGGCGGTTCGCGTCGCGCTCGAGCCGCGTTCGGAAACAGCGAGCAGCGAGCGCCGTCAAACGGCGTGACTAGGCACCCGTCTCCATCCCCGGCAGCCACAGCAAGTCGGTCACGCCGGGATCGACGCCCGCCTGCATGAGAAGCGTCGTCACCTGCCCGCGATGGTGCGTCTGGTGGTTGAAGAAGTGCTGCACCGCGAACCATAGGGGAAAACTCCTCTCGCGGTTGCCCACCATGCTGCGGAACTTGAGGGGCAGGGCGAGGCGCCCTTCGTCCAGGGTCTCGACCCATTCGAGGATCTCGGCATCGGTCTTCGCGCGTTCGCGGCGCAGCTCGGCGAAGTCCGCGTAGAGCTCGTCGGCAAGCGTGCTCACCCGGAACTCGCGCGAGAGAAATCGCGAGAGCCACAGGCGGTCGCCGAGCAGCAGGTGATTGAGCGTGCCGTGGATCGAGCGGAAGAACGCGCCGCGGTCCGCCTTGCGCTCCGCATCCGGCAGCTTTTCGCAGCGCTCGTAGACGCGCTCGTTCATCCAGCGGTTGTAGCGGGCCATGGTCCGGAAGCCGGACAGCACAGGGTTCTCCTTGCGAAGCGCAATAGGCGTCGGAATCGCTGCCGCCAGTTTTGCACAATCACGGCGATCCGTCGGGCGTGACGGCGTCCGAGACATTGCCGAAGGTCCGACTGGTTTTCCGCTCGATCGACATTCGAGGCCGGAGAAAACGCGACGCCTCCGGGCTAGTCACCCGGTCCAGGCGTGTATCTCATTGAATGTCAAAACCTTTTCATTGTTTGCCCGGTTCATGCGTTAGACGGAGTCAAGCGGCACTACGCGAGCGAAGCGTAGCGCGATAAGCCGACAGTTTTGATGAACCGACAACATATAGGAGATTCGATCATGCGTGCAGCGATTGTTCTGGCGGGTACCTTGCTGTTTTTTTCCTCGGCTCTTTTCGCCGATTCGACGGGCGGGGCGGCATCGAAGCCCATCCTCGTGGCCGTGGCCAATGTTTCCTCAAGCCAAGCGGCGGGAACCGTCGAAATGAAGGCGG
>VBCJ01000221.1 GCA_005884335.1 Betaproteobacteria bacterium
CCGAGCTTGCCGTCGGTGCCCACCTCGCGCGCCACGTTGGTCACCTGGTCGGCGAATGTCGCCAGCGTGTCGATCATGCCGTTGATGGTGTCGGCCAGCGCCGCGATCTCGCCTTTCGCCTCGAAGACCACCTTTCGCTTCAGGTCGCCTTTTGCCACAGCGGTCACCACCTGTGCTATACCGCGCACTTGGTTGGTGAGGTTTTCCGCCATCGAGTTCGCGTTGTCGGTGAGGTCCTTCCAGGTTCCGGCTGCTCCGGGCACCTGCGCCTGGCCCCCGAGCTTGCCGTCGGTGCCCACCTCGCGCGCCACCCGCGAGACCTCCGAGGCGAACCCATTCAACTGATCCACCATCGTGTTGATCGTGCTCTTCAGCTCCAGAATCTCGCCCTTCACGTCCACCGTGATCTTCTTCGAAAGATCGCCCCTGGCGACCGCCGTGGTCACTTCCGCGATGTTGCGCACCTGGCCCGTCAGGTTCGCCGCCATGGCGTTCACGTTGTCGGTGAGGTCCTTCCAGGTCCCGGCTGCTCCGGGCACCTGCGCCTGGCCCCCGAGCTTGCCGTCGCTGCCCACCTCGCGCGCCACCCGCGAGACCTCCGAGGCGAACCCATTCAACTCATCCACCATCGTGTTGATCGTGCTCTTCAGCTCCAGAATCTCGCCCTTCACGTCCACCGTGATCTTCTTCGAGAGATCGCCCCTGGCGACCGCCGTGGTCACTTCCGCGATGTTGCGCACCTGGCCCGTCAGGTTCGCCGCCATCGAGTTCACGTTGTCGGTGAGGCCTTTCCAGGTCCCGGCCACTCCGGGCACCTGCGCCTGGCCCCCGAGCTTGCCGTCGGTGCCCACCTCGCGCGCCACCCGCGAGACCTCCGAGGCGAACCCACCGAGCTGATCGACCATCGTGTTGACGACTTTCCCGATCCGCAAGAATTCGCCCCGTAACGGCCTGCCGTCGATCTCGAGCAGCATCCGCTGGGAGAGGTCACCTCTTGCGACTGATTCGATGACCCGTGCAACCTCCGAGGTCGGGCGGATGAGATCTCCAATGAGTGTGTTCACCGAGTCGACGCAATCGGACCACGATCCCGTCGCGGCAGGCAGCCTGACGCGCTGATTGATCTGCCCTTCCCTTCCGACCTCGTCCCGGATACGCGCGAACTCGTCGGTCACCTTCTCGTTCACTTCGACCACTTCGTTGAAAACCTGTGCGATTTCTCCATCGATCCCGATCAGATCCATGGGCAGGCGGACCGAAAAATCGCCCTTTTTGAACGCTCGCAAGGCGCTCAAAAGGCCCTTGCGGTCCAGTGCGTCCGGAATAAATTGTAAATTTGTCATTTTCGACCTCGTCACAAGCTTGTTTTTCCAATACCGCGCCGCAGTGCACCAGATTATGTACATTCGGGATCGGCGCTGCTTCCTTTCGCGATCCTTTTCCTGGTGCCTTCGCGAGAGTCGCTCTCTTGCCGGCTGGCACGTCTGCGAGGAGGACTCTCACGGTCCTGGGCAGGAGATGGCCCTCCTATCAGGACACAAAATCATGATAGTGCGTCGGGTATCGACCCACCATCGAGGGAGCTTGATAATTCTGTGGCTATCCAATGACAGAGCATAGTCGTTTCACGACAGCCTGTATCTGCCGAATGGCCTATTCGCGGCTCGGCCGGCTAGTGCCCGAGATGTCTGCTTCGGCGACAACCCGTGCCGGTATGCCCGCGGCGAGGCGCTCCGCTACCTCGGAGAGCATGTAGATAGAACACTTCCCGGGGGGTGCTGAAGAGCGCTATCGGGTCGAAGGACAAAGCGTCCGGATCAGGATACTGCGCTGGACCTTCAGTAATTCGCCGAACTAGGACACTACCCGCGCGCCGTGGCAGCTCGATAGGGCTCGGTGATGATCTTTCCGATTCCGTGGCATTTCGGGCACGCCTCCTGGGTGGAGAAAAACCCCTGCTGCACGCGCACCTGACCGTGCCCTTCACAGGTCGGGCAGGTACGCTTGGTCTCGGGTTTCACCCCCGAACCCGACGAGCGGCCGCCGCGCGCCCGGTTGAAGATTTCGCCGAACGCGTCGGCGAAACCCGAGAAACCGGCGGAAACGCCCGCTCGCGGATCGACTCCCGCGTGGCTGTAACGGTAGTAGTAATAGGCGGCACGCTTGTTGGCGTCGGTCAGAATCTCGTACGCCTCTTTTGCCTCCTTGAACAGCTCCTCCGCCTTGGGGTTATCCGGATTGCGATCCGGATGATGCTTCATGGCGAGGCGACGAAATGCTTTCTTGATGGTCTCCTCGTCGGCGTCGTGGTTGACGCCCAGCACCTCGTAGCAGTCACGCTTTGCCATTTTCAAGCCGATTCCTTACGCCCCCCCTTTCCTTCACGCTTATCGAATTAAATGTAAGGCCTTTGGTCAGACAAGATAGAGGGTCAACGTGACATTGAGTCGCGCCTTTTACTGCCGAAGAATGGGTAGAGAGAACTAGACAGAACTAAGGGCACAAGGTCGAGTCGCGTTTGGGCGGGAATCAGATGCTTAGAATCCGCAGCGCCATCGCCTTGCCGACAGCCTGCGTGCGGTTCTGGACATTCAACTTGCGCAGAATCTTCTGCACGTGATTCTTCACCGTCAGCGGGCTGATCTCCAGGATGGTTCCGATCTCGATGTTGCTCTTGCCGATATGAATCCATTTCAGGACTTCCTGCTCGCGCGAGGTCAGAAGGCCGGCACCCCCCGCAGGCTGCACGGCAGCGCTGTCTACCGGCCGGTCGATCTGGGTGCGCACCCACGCCTGGTGCAGGAACGGCACGATCAGCTCGACGCAATAGACTTGTTTTGGATTCATGGCCTGCGACTGGCAGGCAAAAATGAAAAAGCTCGCCGGTTTCCCGAAAGCATCGTAGGTTCCGTGCCCAACCACGGTGTCCGTCCCGATTCGGTTGAATTCACGCCCCAGCTCGCTCTGGGCGAACGGACTCGCGTTCCCTGTCTCGCAGACCACGGGCCGGTAGGAGTTCTCTTCCCAGGTTTTTATGAGGTGCGGCACCATCGATGTGTCCCGGCGGAACATGTCGCTGAAGAGCGCGGGCTCGAGAGGAGACGTTGAAAAGCTCTCGACATGAAACGACATCGGCTCGGCATTGCGCAGGGCACAGATCAGCGCCTCATGCTTCACCAGGTTTTGCAGCAGTCCTTGGGTCCAGCTGAAGAAATGATGCCGCGCATGCACCCGAAGCGAGGCATCCATGATGAGCTTGAGCGACTCGAGCTCGAGAGGATCCAACAAGGCTGAGCTGCCGGACGCGACGCTGTTCACTGGAGCTGGAGGCTGGGGTCGGCGTTGTTCTACGAGCTGGTGTTCGCTTGCTTGCATGAGAACCTTCCTGGTATCCAAGAATCGTCTTCGGTAATGTGAATAGCTTGTATTACACAAGCGTGAACTGCCTGAAATGATTTTCAGCGCGGGCGGCTGGCACGCAACTTATTGTTTGTATGCGCACTTTGCTCTCCACCCACCCGGCAGCAAAGTCGCCCGCACCATGAGCACTCGAAAAGGCCTGAGCGCAAGCCTCAGGCCGGCTGGCGGCGGAAGCGGTAGCCCATTCCGCGCACGGTCTCGATCAGACCTTCGTGACCGCTCGGGGCCAGCACCTGCCGCACTCTGCGAATGTGGACGTCCACCGTGCGCTCCTCGACAAAAACGTGGTCCCCCCAGACTTCGTCGAGAAGCTGGGCTCGGCTGTAGACCCGATCGGGGTGGGTCATGAAGAAGTGCAGCATGCGAAACTCGGTGGCCTTGAGATCGATTTTCCGGCCGTTCCCAGTGATCCGATGCGCGGCCGGATCAAGCCTCAGGCCGGCGATCTCGACGACCTCATCGCTGAGCAGGGGGGCGCGCCGGCGTATTACAGCCTTGATTCGCGCAAGCAGCTCGCGTGGTGAGAAGGGTTTGGTGATGTAATCATCCGCTCCGGCTTCGAGCCCGGTTACCTTGTCCGTTTCCTGTGTACGGCCCGTCAGCATGATGATCGGAATGTCTTTGGTGCGTTGATCCGCACGAAGTTGCCTGGCAAAGCTCAATCCAGTCGCGTTGGGAAGAATCCAGTCGAGAAGCACCAAATCCGGCAGCACTTCGCGGATGGCCGCTACGGCCTCGGGTACGCTGGCCGCGCGCATCACTCGGTGTCCGGCACGCTCCAGGTTGACCGCGATCAATTTCTGGGTTATCGGTTCGTCTTCGACTATGAGTATCGCGCCACCCATGATCCAAATGGCTCCTGAGCACTACCAAACCGTCAAAGAAGGTTCATGATAGTGTGCCCGCTCCCCACTCACTATCGTGGGAGCTTGATCTTTTTGTGGCGAATCGGCTGCTGGATGTAGCCGTCTAACTACTTACTCACCGAGCCACTCGTTCGGATCGAATCGCTTGAGCGGACCGCCGGCGCGGTCGAACCGGACAGGCGTTTACCCTAAATGAGCTGTTGCTTGACGGCGTAACGGACAAGCGCAGCGTTGTCCGTCAGCTTCAGTTTCTTGAGAATGCGGGCCCGGTAGGTGCTGATGGTGCTGGGGCTCAGGAACATTTCCGCGGCAATATGGTTGATCTGCTTGCCCGAGGCAAGCAGCCACATCACCCGGTACTCGCGGTCGGAAAGAGACTCATGCAGGGGTTTTTCGGCGTCGGGGGCCAGATCGGTTGCCAGTTTCTCCGCAAAGCTCGCACTGACATACTTGCCCCCGTTTGCCACCTTGCGGATGGCGGCTGTCAGCTCCTCGCCGGCGCTTTCCTTGTTGATGTAGCCGGAGCCGCCCGCCTTGAACACCTGCGCGGCATGCGCCTCTTCGGGGAGCATGCTCAGAACGAGGACGGGACGGCCCGGGTGCCGGCGTTTTATTTCCTTGATCAGCTCTACTCCGCTTCGGCCGGGCATGGAAAAGTCGAGAACGGCGACGTCCCAGTCGAGCTTGCGAACGAGCTCGAGGGCTTCATCGCCGTTCTTGGCCTCGCCGACCACGTCCATGTCGTGCTCCGAGGCCAGGATCTCTTTCAGACCACGCCGAACGACCGCGTGGTCGTCCGCGATTAGAATTCTCATGGCGTAGTCTCCCCGGGAAACGATTTCCCACGACATCGGGCCGCGGCAGTCGGGTCGCCGCAGGTGCCATGGAATTCTACTTCAAGCCGAGGGGGATGCACACTCTCACCTTGGTCCCTTTGTCCCGAACCCCCGCGATCTCGATCGCCCCGCCAAACGGAAGGACGCGCTCGCGCATTCCCAAGAGCCCCAGCGATTTTGAGTCTTCAATCGCGGACTCCGCGATACCCCGGCCGTTGTCTTCGACCGTCAACACGAGAGCGCCGGAATCAACCCGCATCGCGACATCGATCCTGGTCGCGTTTGCGTGGCGCGCGACGTTGGTCAGCAATTCCTGAAAAATACGGAACGCCGCTGTCGATCGTTCATGATCGAGAATCAGCGTGTCTGAAGGCAGCGAGACCTTGCACCTGATCCCGGTCCGCTTGCGAAAATCCCCTGCGCACCAGCCGATGGCCGCGGTGAGCCCCAGCTGATCCAACACCTCCGGCCGCAGTCGAGAGGCGATCTTCCGCACGGACTGGATGGTGCCGTCGATCAAGCCAAACATCGATTTCATCCTCTCGGCGAGCACCCGCTGATCCCCGGGCAGCCTGTTGACCACCCAGGTCAAATCCATCTTCAGCCCCGTCAGCGACTGGCCGAGCTCGTCGTGGATCTCGCGCGCGATCCGCGTCCATTCCTCTTCGCGCACGGATTGCAAATGAGCTGCCAGGGCACGCAAATTTTCCTCCGATTTCCTCGAGTGCTCCTCAGCCAGCTTGCGATCGGCTATCTCACGAATCAATACCGCATTCTTGATGTAGAGCTCGACAAAAACCGATATTTTTGACTTCAGGATTTCCGGCACCAGCGGCTTGACGATGTAGTCCACGGCTCCCGCCTCGTACCCGCGAAACACCGAGTGCAGGTCTTCGTAGGCGCCCGTCAGGAAGATGATCGGAGTGTGCCGCGATCGTTCGCGTTCCCTGATCAATCTCGCGGTTTCGAACCCATCCACCCCCGGCATGCGCGCATCCAGGAGGATGACAGCGAAGTCCTGTTTCAGGACGCATCGCAGAGCTTCCTCACCTGAATTTGCGACAACGACTTTTTGCGTCACGCTTTGCAGGAGTTGTTCCAGGGCCAGGAGACTCTTCGAGTCATCATCGACGATCAAGATGCTCGCTTGCGATAGACTCGTTTCCACTGCCTCCTCTCAGTTCGGTTATTCGGTCAAATCCCGCGACAACGGGAATCGGGGCCGCACACGACGCAAGCCCAGGGTAATTCAAGCTGGATGTTCATCGGG
>VBCJ01000222.1 GCA_005884335.1 Betaproteobacteria bacterium
GGCTGCGACGACCACGGCGCCGACGCCCAGGAGGCCGACCTGAAGTTCGCTCATGATCAGGCGACGGCGGGTTCTTCCCGCAGCTTCAATGCTTCCTCGATGTCCACCGCCACGACCCTCGACACGCCTCGCTCCTGCATGGTGACGCCGATCAGCTGGTGCGCCATCTCCATGGTGATCTTGTTGTGGCTGATGAACAGGAACTGGGTCTGCTGCGACATTTTCTCGACCAGATCGCAGAAGCGTTCGGTGTTGGCGTCATCGAGCGGCGCGTCGACCTCGTCGAGCAGGCAGAACGGCGCGGGGTTGAGCTGAAAAAAGGAAAACACCAGGGCAATCGCGGCGAGCGCCTTCTCCCCGCCCGAGAGCAGGTGGATGGTGGTGTTCTTTTTTCCGGGGGGACGCCCCATGACTTGCACACCGCAATCGAGAATTTCCTCGCCCGTCATGATGAGCTGGGCCTCGCCCCCGCCAAAGAGGGCCGGAAACATCTCGCCAAACCCGCGATTCACCGCGTCGAACGTGGTTTGCAGCAGCGCTCGCGTTTCGCGGTCGATACGGCGGATGGCGTTCTCAAGGGTCTCCAGCGCCGCGGTGAGGTCGGCCGCCTGGGCGTCGAGAAACTGCTTGCGTTCCTGGTTCGCGGTGAGCTCCTCCAGCGCCGCCATGTTGATCGCTCCGAGCTCGGCGATCAAATGGGTGAGGCGCGTGATCTCGCCCTGCAGCGACGCGGCCTTCTGGCCTTCTTTCATTGCTGCCGCCAACGCAGCTTCGTCCGCGCCCGCCTCGCGAAGCTGCTGCGCAAACTGCTCGCTCGCAATTCGCGCCGCCTGCTCCTTCAGCCTCAGGTCCGCGATGCGATCGCGCAGCGGCTGGAGCTCCTGCTCGCAGGCAAGTCGCGCCTCTTCGGAGGAGCGCAGCGCGCCGGCGATCTCTTCCTGGCGGCTCCGTGCTGCCGCCAGGGATTGCTCCCGGGCCAGCCGCGCCGCCAGAGCGCTTTGAAGCTGGGTCCGCAGCACTTGGTCGTCCACGCCGGCCAGCTCAATCTGGAGCTGTTCAAGGCTTCGATCGGCATTTTTCACATGCTCTAGTAATACTTTAGATGATCTTTCTATTTCACTGATTTTACTTATACAATCCTTTTCAAAATAGCCCGCTTGCTGAACTTCGCGCTCCGCCTGCAACACGGCTTGGCGCTGCGCCTCCAGCTTGCGCCCTGCCGCGTCCTCCTCCTCCCGAGTCGATTCCAGCTTACGGTAAAGTGCATCGATCTCGCTCTGGTGCCGCTCTAAGCCGGCCTCCGCAGCCGCCTGGGCGGCGCGTTCCTGGGCCTGCTGCGCCTCGATTTCACCGAGTTCTCCGTCGATCTGCCGGCTCCGCTCCCGATACCGCTCCTGGCCCTGAGTCAGCTTCAGATTCTCAAGTTGACGCTCGTGATGGCGCTGTTTGAGCGCCGTCCCCGCCACCCGCAGCTTGGCGAGGCCTTCGTCGTGCTCGGCGAGCGAAAGCTCCAGCCCGGAGAGTTCCGCGCGCCTTTTCTCGATCGAATCCCCATGCCCGCGCGCCTCCCCCTCCAAGGCTTCGATTTCGCGCTGCCGAGCAAGAATTCCGGTGTCCGCCGGATCGGGCGCGTGAAAGCTCACGCCGAAGCGGCTGAACTGGTGGCCCTCGCGGTTGATCAGCACCGCCTGCGGCGACAACCCCAAGCGGGTCATCAGCCGCGGCACGCCCTCCACGACGTAGTAGGGTGCAAGCCAGGCCGCGATGACACCGCTTACCGCGGGTTCAACGGCTTCGACGTAGTCGGCAAGCGGTTTCAGTCCCGGCTCGAGGGCCAGCTTTGCATCGGTTCCAGGGAGAAAGGCGCTGACCCTCGCAGGAGGCGGGTCATCGAGCAGGCGCTGCAACAACTCGGGGTCGGACATCTCCATTGCATGCAGGCGCTCGCCCAAGGCCGATTCCACCGCCGCTTCCCACCCGGCTTGGACGCGAATTTTCTGCCACAAACGCGGTTTTGACGCCAGCTGATGCCGGCCGATCCAATCCTGGATCTTGCTGTTCTCTTCGACTAGGTTCTGGATTTTCTGGAGCGTGAGCAACCTGCCCTCCAGGGCCGAAAACTCGCGCTCGAGCATCTGCAAACTGTCGACGCACGCGCGGCGCCGCCGGTCCAGGGCCTCGCGCGCCGCTTCGAGCTGGGCGAGCAGCGCTTCCTGGCGGGAAAGCTCGGCGCTGCTTTGCGCCAGCTCCTGCGCCAAGCGCTCCAGCAATTGCGCATCGGGTGCAACCAACTCGGCCCGCTCGGCGAGCAATCTCTCCTCGCGCTGCTCCAGTCCTTGCAGCGTCTTGCCCGCATGCTCGAGGTGCGTCTGTTCCACCTGGAACGCCTGCTCGGCCTGGGCGATGCGCTCGCGCTCGCCCGCGATTCTTCCCTGGAGCAGGCGGGCCGCCTGCTGCGTTTGCGGCAGCTTGACCTGCTCCTCGTCGTGTTTGCGCTTGGCTTGCTCTAGGGCGTCTCGCGACTCCCGGAGGCGCGCCTCCCAGGCCAGGCGCGCGTCGCCCTGCTCAACCTCGCTCTGCCGCCCGGCGTCGCGCTGCGCGCGAAGTTGCGCAAGCTGCGCGTCGAGACGCTGCCGGGTATCGGCTACGAAGCGTATTTCGGTTTCAAGGCGGGAGACGTCGGCGTTGGCGCCGTAGAGCTCCCCTTGCGCTGCGCTCAGTGCGTCCCCCGAAGCGTAGTGCTCTGCCCGCGCCTGCTCGAGATCGCGCTCGATTTCGCGCAGCCGCGCGGTCTCGGATTCGAGGTCAGTCGCGCTGTGCTCGATTTCGCGCGCATGGCGCTGCGCCTCGGCCTCCGCATCGTTGCGGCGCAGGAGCCACAGCAGGTTCTGTTTTTGCGCCCGATCGGTCGAAAGCTCGTTGTATCGTCGCGCGACCGCGGCCTGCTTTTCCAGCCGCTCGATCTGTGACCCGAGCTCCTGGCGGATGTCGGCGAGACGCGCGAGGTTGTCGCGGGTGTCGGCGAGCCGATGCTCGGTTTCGCGCCGCCGCTCCTTGTACTTGGACACTCCCGCCGCTTCCTCGAGAAACACGCGCAATTCCTCGGGTCTCGCCTCGATGATGCGCGAGATCATTCCCTGCTCGATGATGGCGTAGGCACGCGGGCCCAGGCCCGTGCCGAGAAAAATGTCCTGCACGTCGCGGCGGCGGACGTGCGTGTTGTTGATGAAATAGGAGGATTCGCCGTCCCGCTGCAGGACGCGCTTCACCGAGATCTCGGCGTACTGGGACCATTGGCCCGCCGCCCTGCCGAGGCTGTTGTCGAAGAACAACTCGACGCTCGCCCGCGCCACGGGCTTTCGCAGGGACGAACCGTTGAAGATCACGTCCTGCATCGAGTCCCCGCGCAGAGCCGAGGCGCGCGACTCCCCGAGAACCCACCGGACGGCGTCGATGATGTTCGACTTCCCGCACCCGTTCGGACCGACCACGCCGACCAGTTGCCCCGGAATGCTCACCGTGGACGGATCGACGAAGGACTTGAACCCGGCGAGCCTGATTTGTGTGAGCCGCACGCTAGCAGGAGACGCTACGAATCCAGGTAAAAGAAAACCGGCCGTCAGCCGGATTCATCGTCGATAAAACGGAGCCCCTATAATACCACCTCCCACTTCGCACCCGGACCCTGAATGCCGTCCAAGCCGAGCAAGTCGCTCGAGAGTTTTCCCAATCCGAGCCCGCGCCGCGACTACTTGATCCGGATGCAGATCCCGGAGTTCACCTGCCTGTGCCCGAAGACCGGACAGCCGGACTTCGCAACGCTTTTTCTCGACTATGTGCCGGATCGCAAGTGCGTGGAATTGAAGAGCCTCAAACTCTATATCTGGTCCTACAGGAACGAAGGCGCGTTTCACGAAGCAGTCACCAACCGGATCTGCGATGACCTCGTGAAGCTGCTCGCGCCGCGGTTCCTGCGTCTTGCCGCCCGGTTTTACGTGCGCGGGGGAATTTTCACAAGCGTGGTGGCCGAGCATCGCAAGAAAGGCTGGAAACCCGCCCCCGGCTTGGAGCTTGAGCCGATCGACGAGCGGCAGAGCACGCGCTGAGAGCGGCACCGTGAATCCCCGACTGCAGTCGCTGCAGCCCTACCCGTTCGAGAAACTGCACAGTCTTTTCGAGGGCGTGGAGCCGAACCGGGGGCTTGCGCACATCAGTCTGGGCATCGGCGAGCCGCGGCACGCGACGCCCGAGCTGATCAAGCGCGCATTGTCGGAGAACCTCGCGAAGCTCGCCTCCTACCCTCCCACGGCGGGCGGCGATGCGCTGCGCGAGGCGATCGCCGATTGGCTGGTACTGCGCTACGGCCTGCGTTCGATCGACTGGAAGACCGAGGTGCTGCCGGTCAACGGCTCGCGCGAGGCGCTGTTCGCCCTTGCGCAGACCGTCGTCGATCCGGTACGCCACGATGCCGTGGTGGTCTGCCCCAATCCCTTCTATCAGATTTACGAGGGCGCGGCGCTGCTTGCCGGCGCGCGCCCGCACTACGTGAACACCACTGCCGAACGCGGATTCGCCGCCGACTATGCTTCGATTCCGGAAGATGTGTGGCGCCGGACGCAGCTGCTCTACGTCTGCTCGCCGGGCAATCCGACCGGAAAGGTGCTGGACCTTGCCGAGTGGAAGGAAATTTTCGCGCTCGCCGATCGCCATGGATTCATCATTGCGTCAGACGAGTGCTATTCCGAGATCTATTTCGACGAAGCCGCGCCGCCGCTGGGAGCCCTTCAGGCGGCTGCGCGACTGGGTCGCGGGTTCGAGCGATTGGTGATGTTCTCCAGCCTGTCCAAGCGCTCGAACGTTCCGGGCATGCGCTCGGGCTTTGTCGCCGGAGACGCGGCTATCCTCAGGGCATTCCTGCTCTATCGCACCTACCATGGCGGGGCCATGAGCCCGGCCGTGCAGGAGGCCAGCATCGCCGCCTGGCGCGACGAAGCCCATGTGCGCGAAAACCGCAGGAAATACGCAGAGAAATTTGCCCGTGTGGCGCCGCTCATGCAGACGGCGCTCGAAGTCGGGCTTCCCGACGCCGGTTTTTATCTGTGGGCCCATACCTCCGTCGCCGATACCGATTTCGCCCGGCGCCTCTACGGCGAGCAGAACGTCACCGTGCTCCCCGGGAGTTTCCTCGCGCGCGAGTCGAACGGGGTCAATCCGGGCGCGAGCTACGTAAGAATGGCGCTGGTGGCGGACATCGACGAATGTCTCGAAGCGGCCCGTCGTATCGTAGAATTCACCAGGAAACTATGAGCTCGCCCGCGATACAGAAGCTCCAGAGCACCGTCGAAGAGGCCTGGGAGGATCGCGCCCGCCTCGCACCGGGCTCGGCGCCCGCGAAAACCCGCAGGGCCGTCGCGCAGGTGCTCGATGAGCTCGACCAAGGCGGGCTTCGGGTCGCGGAAAAGCTCGACGGCGCCTGGCACACGCACCAATGGATCAAGAAGGCGGTGCTGCTGTCGTTCCGGCTGGAAGACAACCGGCCGATTCGCGCCGGATCTCTCCAGTTCTACGACAAGGTCCCGACCAAGTTCGGTCGCTACGACCGCGCGCGTTTCAGGCGAGGGGGATTCCGAGTCGTGCCTCCCGCCGTGGCGCGCCGTGGAGCGTACATCGCAAAAAACGTCGTGCTCATGCCTTCCTACGTCAATGTCGGCGCCTACGTGGACGAAGGCACGATGGTCGATACCTGGGCCACGGTGGGTTCGTGCGCCCAGATCGGCAGGAACGTACACCTTTCGGGGGGCGTGGGCATCGGCGGGGTCCTCGAGCCCTTGCAGGCAAACCCCACCATCGTCGAAGACAATTGTTTCGTGGGCGCGCGCTCGGAGATCGTCGAAGGCGTCATCGTCGAGGAGAACGCGGTCATCTCGATGGGCGTGTTCATCGGGGCGAGCACCCGGATTCTCGACCGGGCCAGCGGCAAAATTCTCTACGGGCGGATTCCGGCCGGGTCGGTGGTCGTGCCCGGCACCCTGCCCTCCGCGGACGGCAAATACGGCCTATACTGTGCGGTGATCGTGAAACAGGTCGACGCCAAGACCCGCGCGAAGACCGGCATCAACGAGCTGTTGCGCGGCGAGTAGCAACCGGCTGCGCCTCGAGGAGATCCCATGTCCGCGATGAAGCGATTGTTCCAGCTG
>VBCJ01000223.1 GCA_005884335.1 Betaproteobacteria bacterium
TCATCGGGCGCGCTTCGATGCCGAGGTTCGCCATGCGGCGCGCCACCTCCGCGTGCGCGAGCGCGCGCGAGGCGCGGTCGTTCAGCCGACGGACGATGTCGCGCAGCGTGCCCGAGCGCACGCCCAGGCCCAGCCACGGCGTCGCCTCGAACCCCGGCAGGCCCGACTCCGCGAGCGTGGGGATTTCGGGTGCGGAATCGACGCGCTTCAGCTCCGCCACAGCGATCGCGCGCAACCGTCCGTCGCGGAGATGCTGCAGGGTCGTGCTGGTGTTGACGAAGCTCATCGCCACGCGCCCCGCGAGCAGGTCGGTCGTCGCCTGCGCGGCCGAGCCCTTGTAGGGAACGTGCGTGGCATCGACGCCCGCGAGCGACTTGAGCAATTCCATCGCGAGGTGCCCGGTCGAGGCGACCGCCTGCGAGGCATAGTGCGCGTGGGCGCCCTCGCCGCGCAGCCAAGCGAGCAGCTCCCGGAGATCTTTTGCCGGCACCGAGGGATGCACGACGAGAAGGAGCGGCGCGATGCCCAGCATCGCCACCGGCGCGACGTCGGTTGCCGGATTGAACGGCATGAAGCTCATCAGATGAGCGTTGATGGCAAACGGCCCCGGCGGCGCGACGAACAGCATGTGGCCGTCGGGCGGCGCCTTTACCACCAGATCCACGCCGATGTTGCCGTTCGCCCCCGGCCGGCTCTCCACCACGAACGGCCCGCCGAAGGTCTTGCTGAAGTCGTCGGCGAGCGCGCGCGAGAGGAAATCCACCGACCCTCCCGGCGGGCTCGTCGCGATGATGCGCACAGTGTGGCTCGGCCAGGTCGGCTGGGCGCGCGCGGCGAGCGGCAGCGCCGACGCGACGGCGAGCGTCAAAACGCTTAGCGCGTCCTTCATCGAACGGGATTATCGCACCCCGCGCGCCTCGATCAGCTCGCGCAAGGGGCGCGGCAGAAAACCGCGCAGCCGCGCCGACCATCGCGCCTCGCGGCGCTGCCACAACACCCCCAGCCCGATGATCGCGAGGCCGACCAGCGAGAGCGCGAGCGGAAAGATCATGCTGTCCTTGAACACCTTGTAACACGCCGAAGAGATACAGCCAGAAGTGCGTAGTCGCGCGAGAAGCGCGAGCGCAGGTCCACCCAGAAGGTCCCGGCGAAGGGCTGCGTCGCATCGGTTTCGAGAAACGCAGCCAGCCGGTCGGCCTGCGCCGCGCTCAAAATCCCTCCGCGCACCGCCCCGTCGAGTTCCGACCTGCGGATCGTCCCCATGCGTGGGCTCCTCTTTCCCCTTTTGACGGGATAAGCCTACTCGAAAAGCCCCGCCGGGGCGCCCCTCCCCGCGAGAGGGGGAAGGGGTGAAGAGCGAACTACGCCGCGAGGACCTCGCCGCGGTCCACGGGAAACCCGGCATCCATCCAGTCCTGCTTGCCGCCCGGATATACGGCGACGTTCTCGTAGCCGAGCTGTTCCAGTCGGTGCGCCGCGATATGCGAATTCTGGCAGCTGCGGCTCGCGCAATAGACGACGATCTCGGCGTCCTTGTCGGGCAGCACCGCACCGGCCGGGCGTTTCCGGCGAGCTTCCGGCGCAGCTCTTCACGATCGATTTGCTTCAGCATGGTTTTCTCCTTGAAGGTTGGCATCACATTGTCGATAGTTGCAAATGCAACGATATGCTGCCACATGCTAGTTGCAAATGCAACTACCTCTTGCCATAATGCGGCCTGCTCTATGACCAAGGACCAAGACCCCAAGAGCCACGCCTGGGCCGTGCTGCTGACCGCGCACGCGACGCTGATCGAGAGAATCGAGGCTGCGCTCGCCCAGGCGAGGCTGCCCCCGCTCGGCTGGTACGACGTGCTCTGGGAGCTGGAGAAGGCCGAGGGCGGGAGGCTGCGCATGCACGAGCTCGCGCGCCGCGTCGTGCTCTCCAGGAGCAACCTCACGCGCCTCGCCGACCGGCTGGAGGACGCGAAGCTCATCGGCCGCGAGGACACGCCCCACGACCGCCGCGGCTACGACTGCGTCATCACCCGCGCCGGGCTCGTCATGCGGAAAAAAATGTGGCCGGTCTACAAGGCGGAGATCGAACGCCTCTTCTCGCGGCACATCACCGTCGAAGAAGCGCGCACCATCGGAGACGCGCTCGCGCGCGCGGTGAAGGCGGCGCGGGAGGGTTAGTCAGACGCGAACTGGTGCGCGGTATCGCAGAATTTCGTTGCTCACTGTATCGTGGACCCGGCCAGGACCCGAATTCCGGGACGGAGACTTTTCCCACACTGCGAGGTTCAAATGAAACCGGCCATCCTGCTGCGCGTTGCTTCGGTGCTCACCCTGATTTTCTGCGCCGGCCACACTTATGGGGCGCTCGGCGCTGCATTGCGCGACCCGGAACAGGCGGCGGTGTTCATGGCCATGCAGGCCTTTCCGTTCGAGATCATGGGGGCGCGGCGCACGCACTGGGACTTCTACCGCGGGTTCAGCCTCCTCTTCAGCGTGACCCTGCTGCTGCTCGCGGTGCTGCTGTGGCAACTGGCCGCACTGGCGAAACGCGACCCCGCCGGGGCCCGGCCGTTCCTCGGTTCCCTGTTTCTGGGCTACCTGGGATTCACGATCCTCTGCGGGGTGTATTTCTTCTTGGCGCCCGCGGTTTTTTCCGCGGCGGTCGCGGTCTGCCTGGCCCTCGCGTTCGCCTCGGCGAGAACCGGCTGATCCCGCCACCAGCGGCGGGGCGAAGCGCTGGGGTAGAATCGCGCGAATCCCGTGAGGACCATGTCCGCGCCCTACCCCAAGAGGCACCAGGAAGCCTCGCACTCGAACTTCATCCGCCAGATCATCGAGGCCGATCTCATGGCGGGCAAGTACGCCAGGCGCCGGTGGAACGGCAAGCCCGGCTCCGCGCTCTCGGTCGAAACCGCGCCGCCCGATCCGGCGAAGATCCGCACGCGCTTCCCGCCCGAGCCCAACGGGTATCTGCACTACGGCCACGCCAAGGCGATCTGTCTCAACTTCGGACTCGCGCGCGACTACGGCGGCGTCTGCCACCTGCGCTTCGACGACACCAACCCCGCGAAAGAGGAAACGGAGTACGTCGATTCCATTCGCGACGCGGTGAAGTGGCTCGGCTTTTCCTGGGACGACCCGGGCGGGAACAGGAACGAGTACTACGCCTCGGACTACTTCGAGTATTTGTACCAGTTCGCCGAGGAACTGTTGCGCCGCGGCCACGCCTACGTGGACAGCCTCTCGGCCGAACAGATGCGCGCGCTTCGCGGCACGCTCACCGAGCCCGGCAAGAACAGCCCCTACCGCGAGCGCGCGCTCGAGGAGAACCTGAAACTCTTCCGCGAGATGCGCCTGGGCAAGTTCGCCGACGGCGAGCACGTCCTGCGCGCGAAGATCGACATGGCCTCGCCCAACATCAACCTGCGCGACCCGGCCATGTATCGCATCCGCCACGCCGCGCACCACCGCACCGGCGAGCAGTGGTGCATCTATCCCACCTACGACTGGGCGCACGGCGTGTCGGACGCGCTCGAGAACATCACGCACTCGCTGTGCACGCTCGAGTTCGAGGACCACCGGCCGCTCTACGAATGGTTCAACGAGCGCCTCGCCGAGGACTGGACCGGATACGACGGCGTGAAGAGGCGCGGCCTCTTGCAGCGGCCACTGCCGCAGCAGATCGAGTTCGCGCGGCTCAACTTGAGCTACGTCGTGCTCTCCAAGAGAAAGCTCGTGCAGCTCGTCGAGGAAAAGCACGTCGAGGGCTGGGACGACCCGCGCATGCCCACGCTCGTCGGCGCGCGCCGGCGAGGCTTCACCCCCGAGGGCTTTCGCCTCTTCGCCGAGCGCATCGGCGTGGCGAAGTCCGATTCGTGGATCGACTTCTCGATTCTCGAGGACTGCATGCGCGAGCACCTGAACGAGGTCGCCCCCCGCCGCATCGCGGTGCTCGATCCCGTGAAGCTCTTCATCGAGAACTACCCGCAAGGAAAGGAAGAGGAATGCGAGGCGCCCAACCACCCGCAGAAGCCGGAATGGGCCAAGCGCAAGCTGCCGCTCTCGCGTGAGCTGTGGATCGAGCGCGAGGATTTCTCCGAGAACCCGCCGAAGGGCTACTTCCGCCTCTTCCCCGGCAACAAGGTGCGCCTGCGCTACGGCTATGTCGTCGAGTGCACGGGCTGCGACAAGGACGCAGGCGGCAGGGTCACCGCCGTGCGCTGCAAATACGATCCGGACACGAAATCGGGCACGGCGGGCGCGGAGACGGTCAAGGTGAAAGGGAACATCCACTGGCTGAGCGCGAAGCATTCGCACCCGGCGGAGGTGCGGCTGTACGACCGGCTGTTCAAAGTCCCGCATCCGGGAGCGGGAGACAGGGACTTCGTGCCGGACCTGAATCCGGATTCGAAGAAAGTCATCACCGCGCAGCTGGAGGCCGCGCTCGAGCACGCGAAGCCTGAGGAGCGGTTCCAGTTCGAACGCCACGGGTATTTCGTCGCCGATCTCAAGGACTCCGGGCCCGGCGCGCCGAAGTTCAACCGCACGGTGACGCTGAGAGATTCATGGCAGAAAGCAACGCCGCAGACATAACTCAAGGGAGCGAGACGGCTACGACATGGACCCATATAAGGCACTCTCCGCCCTGATTCTCGTCTTGACCGCTGTCTTCGCCCAGACCGGGTGGGCGCAGGACAAGCCGATCGGCAGCAAGGAGCGTGGTGCCTCCAGCCAACGCCGCCCCGCCGCAACCAAAGAGCAGGGATTCACATCAAATATCGAAGCAGAACGTGTGAGGTGAGTATTTCAAGCGAAACCTCGGTCCCGCTGCAGGGCAGAACCCCAATGTCGCCGGTATACGACAGCCCGAAGCCCTGCCAGATCAGCGCCCTAGTACCTTCCTCCTCTATCGGCCGTCGCTGCGCGGCGACAGAATCAAAGAGCTTGCCGGCCCCGCGAGTGGGCTAACTGGTTGATCGATCGCGGATTCAACGGTCTGGCACGGAGGTTGCGGTAATCAGTGCATTCGCGCAGGACGAGTGGCGGCACCTGCGCCTTAAAAGATACGGGAGACCGCTATGGACCGCACGCTGACGGTGACTGCCGAAGATATCGATTGGCTGCGCAAGCTGCGCAACGCGAGAGCCGCAAACCAGCCTTCCCCGGACATCCCCACGAGCGTAGTGCGCAAGCTGACGCTGCTCGCCTGCGCGGAGGTCAAAGGCCCCCGAGAACATTCGAACAAGTTCGGGGGCCGCGACGAGCTGGACCGGAGGAAACAAAACGGCTGAGCTTCGCGCGATGCCGCGATCGGGGCGCTTCGTGCGCCCCGAATCCGTTTACGGCGTCCGCTTCCCGAGCGCCGCGGCCCGGTCACGGCGAGCGGCCGCGCTGGATCCTCTCGCACGAGCTGCCGACGACCCCTACTCCAGCGGCTCGACCTTCACGATAGCCGCATGGTGGTTGTTGCCGGCCCAGAACGTGGGTGGCGTGGTCGAGTTGTCCACGAACACGCGGCGGATGTTGGTCTGGCTCGGCAGCGGGTATTCGGTGAACTCGCCCGTCTCGAGGTCCATCCGCAGCACGCGGTCGGTGTTCATGCCCGCGGTCCACACCTTGCCGGTCTTGTCGAGGACGACGTCGTAAGGCGCGGTATAGGGCGTGGGCACGTTCCACTCCCTGAACTTTTCCGTCTTGGTGTCGAACATCCCGATCTTTTCGGCTCGCCACTCGGCGAACCAGACGCGGTCCTGGTCGTCCATCCTGCCGCGGCGCGGACGCGATCTCGGCGTCGGCGTCGGGAAAAGCGTCAGCTTCCCGGTCGCGGCCTCGATCTTGCCGACGTTCTCGCCGCCGAAATCCATGAAGAAGATGTTGTTCTTCGAATCGGCGTAGATGCCGTAGACGGAATGCGGCCCTTTCATGTTCTGGTAAGGCTTCCAGGTCTCGAACCTGCCGGTCGCCATGTCCAGGCGATGCAGGCCCGGAATACCGGCGTCGTTCAGCCAGACCTTGCGGTCCACGGTCCAGCGCTGCGGTCCGACCATCGATTGCTGGGAATGCTCGTTGACGACTCCGGGCGGCAAGGGAAACGCCTGGAACTTCTCGGTCTTTTTGTCGAACTTCACGATCCCCGACTGGAACATGTGCGAAAGCCAGAGGTTGCCTTCGGGATCGACCTCGAGATCGAGGGTCCCCTTCGGGTACTCGGGGCGCTGCACCGGAATCGCGAACTCGGTGTAGTTCAGCGTCCTGGGATCGAATCTGCCGAGGAACTGCTCGTCGAACTGGGACAGCCAGACGATGCCCTCCCGATCGACGATCACGTCGTGCGGCATCAGGGGCCGGCGCGG
Organism: Betaproteobacteria bacterium; assembly: GCA_005884335.1. Classification (GTDB taxonomy): domain Bacteria; phylum Pseudomonadota; class Gammaproteobacteria; order Burkholderiales; family SG8-39; genus VBDM01. The sequence goes on from VBCJ01000223.1 coordinate 6,350, forward strand.
CAGATCGTACTCGGTGATGACGACGCGCGCGCCCTTGCCTTTGACGCGGGGCAGCGTCTTCAAGGCAAACGACCATGCGCCCGAGCTCTGATTGAGGGTGGCGAGATACGCGGCCTGCTTGTCGGAGTCCGGGCCGAAATCGCGCATGGGGTCGCGCGCGACCAGTCGCACCTGCGGCCGCTCGATGTGGCTGTTGTTGGCGTAGGTCGCCATGCGCTTCATGACCTGCATGAAGCCGCCCGCGTCGTGCTTCGATTTCGCGACGCGCTCCAGGGTGTGGCAGCCCACGCAGCCGTAGAGAAACTTCTTCTGGTCGGGCGTCCCGGGAAAGCTCTCGATCCATTCGGCGTTCGTCATCTGGGGCGTGATGTCCCGGACCTTGCGCAGCTTCAGGTCGACCGCGACGGGCAGCGCGAGGGTGATCTCCACCGAGCCCGGGCCGTCGAGCTCGTATCCCGTTGCCCGGACCTTGAGCGAATACGAGCCGGACCCTAGCTTCGACGAAGGAAAGCTGAAACGGCCCTGACCGTCGCTGACGACGCTGATCGTGACCGTCGAGCCGGTTTTCCTCGCGCCGACGACCACGCCCTCCATCGCCCCTTCTTCCGCGGAGCTCACCCGCCCGGTCAGCGCGGTGGAGGGCTGGGCCGCAGCCGGCGCGGGACCGCCGCCCGCGAGAAACGCAATGGACATCAGACCGGCGCTTGCAACGAGCAAAAAGCGTCTTGTCATGGACGACTCCCTTGCGGACCCCCTCCGACCAGCCGCATATTTTAGTCCTATTCGGTTTAGAGTTACGGCTTTCAACGTCCCCACGGAGCCAGAAACCATGATCGACCTCTACGCCGCCGGCACTTCGAACGGCATGCGCGCGCGCATCGGGCTGGAAGAATGCGGCCTCGCCTACAACCTCCACCCGATCGATCTCGCGAAAGGCGAGCAGAAATCGCCCTCTTTCCTCGCCATGAACCCCAACGGGCAGATCCCGGTGATCGTCGACAGCGACGGCCCGGGCGGGAAGCCGGTGACGATCTCGCAGTCGGTTGCGGTGCTGATGTACTGCGCCGAGAAATCAGGCAAGTTCCTGCCCAAGGACCCGGCGGCGCGGCCGGCGTTCTGGCAGGCGCTCGCGAGCGCGGCGAGCGACATGAGCGGCATGGTCTCCGCGATTTTCACCCTGTCCCGCGCCAAGGACCAGCACGGGCCGGCGATCGACACGTTCAAGTCGATGTGGAAGAGCTATATGAAAGTGTGGGACGACAGGCTAGCAAAACAGCGCTATTGTGCCGGCGGGGAGGTGACCATCGCCGACTTCGCTCTCTACGGGGTGGTCGCGCGCATGAAAGCCGCGCAACCCGCCCTGCTCGAAGGCTATACGAACGTCGCGCGCTGGGCCGACGCGATGGCCGCGCGCCCGGCCGTGCAGAGGGCGATGAAGTTCTGAATCAGCCGACGACCAGTGCCGCGTGCTGGCTTTGCCCTTCG
>VBCJ01000298.1 GCA_005884335.1 Betaproteobacteria bacterium
CGGATGGAAGGCGAACTCGCGTCCTCCCTGGGACGCGACCGCGCCGGTGGCGGTGGCGGTGAGCTGAGCCCGCGCGATCGCGATTGTGTCGCGCGCCGCAAGGTACTGGTCGTAGGAAGGCTGGTCGTACGGAATGAGCGTATTGGTGTGGTCGTTTCCGCCGTAGAGGAAAAGGCACACGATCGCCCGATAGCCCGTGGCGGTCTGCGCCGAGGCAGCGCCGATCGCAGCGAGGTTCAACCCAAATGGACTGGCCGCGCCCGCGATCGACATGAGCGAAGCGGTCTTGAGAAATTGGCGTCGGGACGCACGCATGGGTTGCCCCCTTATTTCTGCACCAGATAGTCTGGCGACGACAGCGTGAAAAACACCGCGAGCTGCACGCGGTTCTGGCGTGCGGTCGCTTGGTTGGTGGCGGGCATCGCGATCGAGTTGACCGCGCCACGGACTGTCGTCCTTGTCGCCGCGCTCATCGAACCCGCGGTGAGGAGCAGGCTGACGCGATCGATCAGAACATCGGCGTTGTCGGCGAGCGCCAGCTCGGCGGCGTAGTCCGGCTGGATGTCGCGCGGGCTGCCCGACCCGAGGCCGTTCTGGACCGCCGAGCGCATGAAGTTCGAATAGCCAACCACCGAGACCTCGTTGACGATCTGCAGCTCCGGAGCGACGAGCCCTGCCGTCGCGATGGAGGTGTTCGGCGGCACGTACCCCGGCCGGTAGAAATTGAACACCGTCGGAGAGCGCATCGCCGACTGGCCGAGCGACGTCGTGGCATCGTCGGTGACGCCGAGCAGGAAATTGCCCGAGGCGGAGCGCGCGTTGAAAGCGCGCATCCAGTGCGCCGCCCGGAGAATGGGCTCGCGAACCTTGCCGAAGGCCGGGTCGGCGAGCCGCGCCGCCGTCCGCGCTTCCGGGTCCAGCAGGATCGCAGCAACGGCGGCGCGCAAGTCGCCCCGCTGGCCGCTGCCCGTGCTCCAGAGTCCCGAGGTGAAGCGCCCCGCGCCGAACGCCTGGGCGACGCGCGCGACGTAAGCCGGAGTGGGGTTGCTGGTCACCAGGCGCTGGATGAGCTGCCGCGATATGAATGGGCCGACGTTCGGATGACTCGCGATCGTGTCGAGCGCGGTGCGCAGATCGCCGTCGGGATCGGCGGTCGCGCTCGCAGAGATCACCGCCGTGAGAAAGCGCTTTTCCGAAATCGAGTGAAAGCGCGGATAGCTCTGCATGGGAAGCACTTCGCGGTCCGGATCCTGCATGCCGCCGCCGTTGAAGCGGGTGTCGGACTTGTCCGGGCCCGCCCAGCTGAACCCGGTGAATACGCGCGACAGGCCGACGATGTCGTCGCTGTCGTAAGTCTCCACCGGCTGCCCGTTCGCGAGCTTCAGCGTGCCGTCCGGGTTCAATTCGTAGAGACCGATCGAAAGAAGCTGCATGACCTCGCGGGCGTAGTTCTGGTCGGGCACGCGATTGCGCGTCGGATCCTCCTTCTGATTGCGCAGGTGCGAAAGGTAGAGACCCATCATCGGATGAAGCGTGACGTCTTCGAGCAGCTGGCGGTAATTTCCGAACGCATCCCGGCCGAGCATGTCAAGATAGGAAGCAACCCCGCGCTTGAACTCGGAGACGGTCGAGTCCTGAAGCGAGACCACGAAGATCTGCGACAGCGCGAATGCGACCCGCCGGCGCAATTGGTCCTGCCCCGTGGCGGCCTCCCTCCAGAACGTGTTCATCACGTGGCTGTCGTCGAGGCTCTGGCCGGCGGGGAGGCTCGCGCTCACGGCGTTGATGTAAGCCTCATGCGAGCGGCCCGGCGTGAAGAACTGGTCCTCCAGCCAAGCGCTGTAGCCGTAGGTCCGGACTTTGTTGACCTCGGCCTCGGTCGCGCCGAAAGAGGCCTGATTGAGAAAGCGCGCCGCGTCCGCGGCGGTCGGCAGGGGATATTCCGACGGCGGCACGCTCGAAAGATCGACCCCGCTCCCCTGCGGGCTTTGCGGGTTGTCCGACTTGGAGCAGCCGCCGGCTAGGCAGGCCAGTGCGACTGCGAAAAGCGCGGCGCAGATATGGAGGCCGACTGCGGCCTGCTGTCCGCGAGAGACGAGATCCGAGCGCTGCGTGGAATCCGGCGCGGTTGCGTGTCGTAACATCGCCTGCACCCTCGATCTAGTGGCCTCCCCTTTGGTCACGCTATCTAAGGCAGAAACGTCGCACCTATTATCGCCTTGCGGAACCCGGGCGGAGCGGCAATGCTGCGATCCGCGTGACGTAGTTCCGCTTATTCCCGTGAACTCTGCCGTTCTCCCGTGGGGAAAGGGTGGTTCAGGGGCTTCTCAGGCCGCCTTCTTCCGGTTTTTCTCCAGCCAGCCGTCGACCAAAGCGACGGTCTGATCGACCGCAGCCAAGCGCATGCCTTTCTGCGCCGCGATGGTCTGCACGAGGCGGTCGGTGCGCTCGATGTTGGGCGCCCCGTTGGCGAGCGCCCGAGCTGCGGAGGACGGGGTCAGGAGCGAGAGCGCTGCGCTGGCGTACTTTTCGAACGGCACCAGGTCCCTCTCGTTCGCGCCCAGGGACACGCACAGCTTTACCACCCAGTTGTATACAGAGCGCGAGGCTTCCAGGTCGCTGTGCACGGCGTCCTTGATGGGGCGCATGCCGTCTTTCTGCACGCAGCGATAGTTGCCGGCGAGCAGCATGGCCCATTTCGCCAGCGGCACGAAGACCGAGTCGTGCACCTTGAGCTTGACGGGCAGCTCGATCCCATCCAAGCGGGCCGCTTCGATGTCCGACTCGAGTCGGCGGAGGAGGGCGGTGTGGGTCTCCGACTCGAAGCGCGCCGACTTGAAGTTGGTCGGCAAGCGCACCTGCAGCACGTTGACCTTTTCCTCCGGCGGGCGGAACGCCTGCGGGTCCGGGCTGCACAGCGTGACGAGCTTCGGATCGAAGGCGTCCCATACGCTTGCGTCGGTGTAACAGCTCCGCAAGGCATCGGCATCGATGCCCGGAATGCGCTTGAGATACGGCAGAGGTGGCATATTCATGATCGACATGCAGGGCACCTTGGCTTTGGCCACCGCGGCGAGCAGCTCGCGCACGCCGGGCGAACGGTACTGCGGCTCCTGCATGGCGAGCGCGACCAGATCGTAGTCGGAGGGATTGACCCCGGCCGTGCCGCCCGCGGACATCCTGCCCGGAAGTTTCTTCGAGTTGATCTCGACGAGCCCATCGCGGCCCTTGACCGGCATGCGCACGATCGCGCCCTCCCGGTTGATCAGGTCGGCTTCGGCGGGGAGGCAGATCAGATGCACTGCGTGTCCCGCAAGCGCGAGCTTGGTCCCGAGAAGCGAACCGTACGAGGCGCCCATGATCAGAATTTTGTATTTGGTGCCCATCAATCAACTCCTCCTTTTCACCCTCTTACGAAGTGTGGGATGGTAGTCAGTTCGCTGCTATAGAGCAATCATGACGGGAATTCGGATTGCGGCGCTGCGTCATCGGAGAAGCTGTCCGCGCCCCGTTAGATCCTGCGCTCCATCCGGGCGATCTTTTTCTTGTCGGCGCGCCGCAACTTGTTCCTTGCCGCATGCACGCGCTGTTCGCTGCGATGGCCGCGCCGGTCTTCGCGGCCAAAGCGCCTTTTCTTTGAAACCGAGGCGAAGATCTGGCTCCACTTTCCGTTCTTGAAGACGATCTGGTAACCGCCGGAAAGGATCTGAAACGGCTTGTTGACCTTCTTCATCTGATCGAACCGCACCGAGCCGGCCTTGTGAAAGACCTCGAAGTAGGCCGGGTATACGAAATCCGTCATGGGAATGCCGTTGACCTTGAAGCTGAGCTGCTCGACCGGATCGGCGCTTTCGTAGGCATACATGACCTTCGGATCGGGGCCCGTCGTCATGATGTTGATCGCCGGGTCGACCAGCATCTCGACGAGTTCGTGTGATGCCGACACGCTTACCAGGTCATGGCTATCCAGGGTCGTTTTGACAAAAACCTTGGACTGCGGTAGTCCGTCGGGGGTGAGATCGTGATACGCGAGGGCGCCCGGTTGATCTGCATTGTCGAGGAAAACCACCGCCCAGGCACCTTTCACGTATCCCTTGGACTTGACCAGCTTCGCCGGCGCGCCCCACACCGGCATCACGTAGCTATCCACGAACGCCTGCATCGCGGCGATCAGGGCGTCGAAGTCGACCCCGAGAGGCGTCGACGCCTTGTTGAAGCACGCGATGGTGGGAATTCCTCCCTGGTTGAATGCGCCGAACGTCGGTCTTGCAGCCCTCATAAAGACCTCCCTGGGAAATGTCGAGGCGGATGTGTCAGGATGCTGCGCCCGGAAAAAAAGACGGTCAAGCGCGCGAGCGAGCGCGGATGGCGACGGAACATTTGTTGTCGGGAGACACCTGATGAACGTGTCGGGAGAACCCGACAATGCCGAGTTGGACAAGCCGCTCGCGCTGGAGTACGGTGAGCGCCGTTTCGGCGCGAGAGGAGAGGAGGCGACATGCAGGGCAAGAACGTCAAGGTCCGTTCGAGCGAGGGGGGCGAGTTCGATTGCTATCTGGCCACGCCCCGCACCGGCGCAAAGGTTCCGGCGATCGTGATCGCTTCCGCCGTGCACGGTGTGAACTCGGACGTGCGCGCGATCGTCGACGAGTTCGCCTCGCAGGGCTTTCTCGCGGCGGCGCCCGATCTGTTCTGGCGCTCGATCCCGGGGCCGCTCGCGCGCGACGACGAGCGTACGAAGCAGCGCTCGCAGCCGCGCCTCGCGAAAATCAAGCTGGGTGAAGCCGATCTCGCCGATATGCTCGCCGGGCTTCGCAAGGAGCCGCGGTGGAACGGGCGCGCCGCGGTGATGGGCCTGTGCTACGGCGGGCCCTACGCGATCCTCGGGCCGAAGCGCCTGGGCTACGACGCGGGCATCTCCTGCCACGGCTCGCAGATGCTCGATTACATCGGGGAGCTCGAGGATCTCGAGCGGACCGTCTGCGTCATCTGGGGCGACGCGGACCATCAGGCGCCTGTCGAAGTACTCGATGCCTATCGCGGCGCGGCCTCGCGCATGAAGAACCTGGAACTGCATGTATTCCCGGGCGTGCTGCACGGCTACATGATGCCGGACAACGCGAAGGCCTTCGATCGCAAGACTCGCGACTTCTCCATGGCGCGCGCGCTCGCGATCCTCGAAGGACTTCGCGGCGGGGAAGCCGGGCGGCGCAAGGCGGGGTGATGAGAGGTTCACAGCGCGGCTTGAGCTCGTTCGGAATACTCGTCGTCCTCGCCTTCGCAGTGGCGGCGGGCTATTACGCCTACAAGGCGGTCTCGGGCGAGGGCGAAGCGCCCAGCTGCAGGAGCGCATTCACCGCCTGCATGCAGAAGTGCCGGCGCACGACGACCGAAGCCCCCGCCGCGCAGGCTTGCCAGGAGGTCTGCCAGCGTGATCAGGCGGCGTGCGAGCGGCCTGGCAGGTGAGCCCGGCGGCCCGGTTTTTCCCCGCTCTGCCCTACTCGGTAGGCCGCATCTCGAAGCGCTCGAAGCTTTCAGGAATTTCCGAGACCTCGACTTCGGTCACGCTCGCGCCGCGCGGCCCGCGGCGCGCCCAGGCGAGGATCGCATCCACCGCATCGGGCGCGCCGTCCAGCACCGCCTCGACCGTCCCGTCGCGGCGGTTTCTCACCCAGCCCGTGACGCCGAGCCGCTCGGCTTCCTCGCTCATCGAGTAGCGGAATCCCACGCCCTGGACGCGCCCCGAGATCCTCAGGTGCTTGGCCACATCGGTCCGGGAAGCGCCGGTCTGACGGCGTGCAGTCGGTTTTTCAATTCGCCCATACGACGGCATCGTCGACCGCGTACAGTTTGCAGGCGCCCTGACCGTCCTGGTTGCAGGCGTCGAGAGCGCGTTTGTGCGGGTCGGTGTCCCCGCTCGCCGAGGCCCAGGCGCCGTTCGGCGCAAGCGCAAACGCCCGGGGGAAGTCCTTGGTGAGGAAAGCGGCGTAGCCCGCCTTGCCTTTCTCCTTCAGATAGGGGACCGACTCCAGCGTGTAGAGCGGAGCAAAATCGGTTCGCGGCGGTACCGGCACAGAGGACGGGTTCGCGTACTGCGGCCGGGTGACTTCGTGGGGGAGGCCGAGCTGCTGCAAGAACCCGGAGACCTCGGGTTGCCAGATCCCCCGGCCCGCCAGTGATGAGAACATCAGGTGGCCGTCTCCGCCGAGCTTGCCGAAGACGACCAGCTTCGCCCTGCCGCCGCTCGACGTGTAGGCTCGATGCATCAGGCGAAAGGTCGTCGGTCCGAAGTAGCTGTCGTTGTCGCCGTAGAACCACAGCGAGGGGACCTTCGTTTCGGCGCCGTAGCTGCGGGCGGCATTCACCAGGTTGGCCGTCCAGGGTCCGCACGAAGTCTGCCGCAGTCCGCCAGCGAAGTTGACGAGTCCCTTGACCCCCGGATAGTTGAAGGCGCCGAAGGCGAGCGTGGTCCAGCCGCCGTGAGACTGGCCCAGCACCAGGATGTTGTTCTTGTCCGCGTAGGGTTGCGCGGTGACGTAGTCCAGCACGGCTCGAACGTCCTCGGCTTGCTCGCGGCCGTTGCTTTCTATGTTGCACCCGGCGTCGATGTAGTTTCCGGTCGAGTTCGAGAAGCCTTGGCGCATCGGAACCACGACGACGTAGCCGCGCTGCATGAAATAGCGTGCGGCCATGAGCGGGCGATAGCGGCCCTGATGGCGCGAATAGCCGAGAGACTTGCCGTGATTGATCACAACGATGGGAAAAGGACCGGCGCCGGCGGGCTTGAAGATCGTGGTTTCGAGCCTGGCGGTAAAGACGATCCCTTCCTTCGGCACGCTGAGGACAGTTTCGTTCAGCGACCGGTTCAGTTCCTCCGCCTGCGCCCCCGTGCAGATGAGGAGGGCAAGGGCGCCCGCGCGCAAGGCACCCCTTATCCCGCGGACTGCAATCGAAGAAATCATCTGAGATTCGGCATGGGTGAATTTTCCAGCTTGGCGCGATTCGCGTAAAGTGTACCGGGTCCATCGAGGGAAAGGAGCCTGACGTGAAACTCGCCGCGAACCTTCTCGCCTTACTGACCCTGTCGCTGGCCTGCGCGGTCTCCTGGGCGCAGGAAAAAGCCCTCTACCACTTCGACGGCGGACTGGAGCAGGCGACCAAGGGCCTGCGCAACATCAACAATCATCTCGAAGTCGATCCCAAGGCGAAGCTCATTGCGGTGACCCACGCCGACGGCGTCGATTTCCTGATGGAAGGAGCCAAGGATCGCCTCGGTCCCTTCGACGCGCGCGTACAGGATCTGATGGGTAAGGGCGTGAAGTTCCAGGTGTGCGAGATCACGCTGCGCAACCGCAAGCTGAAAAAGGACCAGTTCATCCTCGGCGTGGAGTTCGTGCCCTCGGGCGTGGTGCAGATCACGCATCTGCAGCAAAAAGAAGGGTACGCCTACCTGAAACCCTGAGCCGCTCAGGAAAACGCTTTCATCGCCTCGGGGCTGCGCAGAGTCACGATGGTCGCGGCGCAGATCGCGAGGACCGGGATCAGGATCAGCGTGATGCCGCCGATCGCCCCCAGCCAGTTGACCGGCGGCGTGCCAGCGTGCGGCTGCCTTAGGGCGTAGAGGCGGGTGGCGGCGGAGAGCGGCAGCAGCACGATCAGCGCCCAGCAAAAGAGCTCCAGCAGGTATCTTCCCCACGGTTGCAGGCGGATCACGCCGATCCCTCCTGCGAGCCCCAGCACCCATATCGCCGCGAGCACCAGGTCGTTCCAGATGCTGTAGCTCAGGTAGCGCCGCTGGAGATCTCCCGCAGTTGCGAGCATCACGATCAGCGCGGCGCCCAACACAATCGCGCAGGCCGAAGTGAGCGTGAAGAACCAGCCGACGAACGCGAGAGGGAGTTCCATCGCTTCAGCGGCCCGGTGTTATCGCGGTGAGAATCCCCTGCAGGATCGCGACCGGGGTCGGCGGGCAGCCGGGAACGGCGACATCCACCGGGATCACGTTCGAGACGCGGCCGCAGCTCGCGTAGCTCTCGCCGAAGATTCCGCCCGTGCAGCCGCAGTCGCCGATCGCGACCACCAGCTTGGGGTCGGGAGTGGCCTCCCAGGTGCGCTTGAGCGCGGTCTCCATGTTGCGCGAGACCGGGCCGGTCACCAGGAGCATGTCCGCGTGCCGCGGGCTCGCGACGAACTTGATGCCGAGACCCTCGAGATTGTAGTAGGGGCTGTTCATCGCGTGGATCTCGAGCTCGCAGCCGTTGCACGAGCCCGCGTCCACGTGACGGATCGCGAGCGCGCGGCCGAAATGCTTGAGGATCACCTGCCCGAGCCGCTGCTCGAGCGCTCGCAGCGCGTCGTCCGGAAGCGGAGCGGGCTCGCTGACGATGCCGGTCTTAACGATCTGCTTCAGCAGTTGGTACATTTCACAAATCCACGCCGCTGTAGCTCAGGTTGAAAGACTTGTTGATGAGCGGGAAGTCCGGAACGATGTTGCCGTGCACCGCGTGCTCGAGGAGCGGCCAGTTCTGCCAGGAGGGATCGTGCGGATGCAGGCGGTGGATGCGGTTCGCCGCGGCGGTCTCCAGCGCGATCAGCACCTCTCCGCGCCAGCCTTCGATCCAGCCCACGCCGCGCGCGCCCGCAGCGGCCGCCGCGAGCGGCGCGCGGATGTCCCCGGGGGGCAGCTGCTGCACGAGCGCCTGCACGAGGCGCATCGATTCGAAGACCTCGTCGAAGCGCACCGCAACGCGCGCCGCCACGTCGCCGCGGGTGTGCGAAGCCGCGCGCGGATCGAGCTGCTGATAGGGCGGGATCGCGTAGTCGACGCGCAGATCGCGCGCGATGCCGCTCGCTCGGCCGGCAAGCCCGGTGAGGCCCATGCGCTCGGCGAGCGCGGGCGTCACCTGTCCGGTCATGATGAAGCGGTCCTGCGCGCCTGCGTGCTCGTCGTAGATCGATTTCAAGGCCGCGACCTCGCGCTCGATTCTCTCAAGGTGCGCGGTCAGGGATTCGCCCGCGCCGCGCGGCAGATCCTTGGCGACACCGCCCGGTACGATCGCGTCCATCAGGTAGCGGTGGCCGAAGAGTTGCGCGTGGGTCCGAAGCAGGTCTTCCTTCAGCCGCCAGAACTGGAAAAAGCCGAACGAAAGCGCGACGTCGTTGCCGAGATAGCCCAGGTCGCCGAGGTGGTTGGCAATACGCTCGAGCTCGAGAAGGATGCCGCGCAGCGCAAGCGCCCGGGGCGGCGGCTCGGTCCCGGTGGCGCCTTCGACCGCCATTGCGTACGCCCAGGCGTACGCGACCGTGGAGTCGCCGGACACTCGGCCCGCGAGCTTCGCGCCCTCTTCGAGCGTCATCTGCTCGAAGCGCTTCTCGATGCCTTTGTGCTTGTAGCCGAGCCGCTCCTCCAGCCGAAGGATCTTTTCGCCGACGATCGAGAAGCGGAAGTGCCCCGGCTCGATCGTGCCGGCGTGGACCGGACCGACCGGGATCTCGTGCACGCCTTCGCCCTCGACCGGGATGAACGGATAGCGGTCCGGGCCTTGAGCGAAGCGGGCAGCGGCCTCGACGGTCTTGCGCAGAGGAAACGCGCCTTCGGGCCAGGCCCCGTGCCGCAGCCACTTGCGCCGGTCGGCGTCCACGGAAGGGATGATTCCGAGCAGATCGGCCGCAGCGCGCTGCATGCGGTTTGCGCTCGCGTAGATGTCGGCGATTCCGGGATAGTGCGGGTCTTCGCGCGAAAGCGGGACGCTCAACCAGAGCAAGCCCGAGGGGAAGCCGAGCGCGAGGTGCAGTGCGTAGCCGGCGCGGCGCGGGGTCTCGTCGCTGCCCCACAGCGCGACCAGACGCGCCTTGCGCGCTCGAGCCTGCTCGCAGATGCCGCGCAGCTCGCCCGCCGGGATCGAGACGCAGAACGCGGGCATCGCGCCCGCGAGCGGTGTGGCGTCGAGTCCCAGCTCTTCGAATGCTTTGCTCATGATCAACCGATCAGCGCCGCCGCTTGGCGATACCAACCGACGAGATAGGGCGGAATGTACAGGCCGAGCGCGAGCACGATCGCGAGGTGCGTGAACACGGGCACGAGCGCGGGCCCGCGGGGCAGCCGCTGCCCCGTAGTTTCACCGAACACCATCGGCTGCACCTTGCCGAAGATGGACGCAAAGGCGACGCCGAGCGCGACCAGCAGGAAAGGCGTCGCCCAGGAGTGCTCGTGCATCGCGGTCGTCAGCACCATGAACTCGCTCGTGAACACGCCGAAGGGCGGAAGGCCGAGGATCGCAAGGCTCCCGAGCACCAGGCCCCAGCCTATGGTCGGGCTCGTCTGGATCAGGCCGCGGATCGAGTCCATGTTCTGCGTCCCGGCGGCCTGCGAGGCGTGACCGACGGTGAAGAAGATCGCGCTCTTGGTGAGCGAGTGCACGGTCATGTGCAAGAGCCCCGCGAACGCCGCCACCGCGCCGCCCATGCCGAACGCGAAGGTCATGATGCCCATGTGCTCGACCGATGAATAGGCGAACATGCGTTTGATGTCGCGCTGCCTGGAAAGGAAGAACGCCGCAACGACGACCGAGAGCAGCCCGAAACCCATCATCAGGCCGCCCGAGAAATTGCGCCCGAGCGCTCCGTCGACGAGCACTTTACTGCGCACCACCGCGTAGAGCGCGACGTTCAGGAGCAGCCCCGACAGCACCGCCGAGATCGGGGTCGGGCCTTCGGCGTGCGCGTCGGGCAGCCAGTTGTGCAGCGGCACGAGGCCCACCTTGGTGCCGTAGCCGACCAGCAGGAACACGAAAGCAAGCGAAAGCACCGTGGGCTCGAGCTGGCCGCGCACCTGGTGAAGATGCGTCCACAGGAGCGCAGTGCCGCCCGGGCCGAGCACTTTCTCCGCGGCGAAATAGAGGAGGATCGTTCCGAACAGGGCCTGCGCGAGGCCGACCGAGCAGAGGATGAAGTACTTCCACGCCGCCTCGAGGCTCGCCGGGGTGCGGTACAGGCTCACCAGCAGCACGGTCGAGAGCGTCGCGCCTTCCATCGCCACCCACAGGACGCCGACGTTGTTCGAGAGCAGGCACAGCAGCATCGTGAAGGTAAACAGCTGGTACATGCTGTGATAGAGCCGCAGCCTCTTCGCGTTGACCCGGCCGTGGTCCTGCTCGGTGCGCATGTAGGGCCGTGAGAACAGCGCCGTGGTGAATCCGACGAAGGCGGTGAGCGCGACCAGGAACACGTTGAACGGATCGACGAAGAATTGCTCCCTCAGCAGGTCCGCAAGCACGACCACAAGCACGTTGGATGGATCGGCGACGAATTGCTGCCCCAGCCAAATGATCGGTCCGCCGGAAATGACTCGGGCCGTGAGCAGAATGGCGGCGAAGAAGGTCGCGAAGCTCATCGTCGCGTTCAGCTCGGGCGCCCAGCCGCGGTGGCCGGTGAGGGCGAGCAGCAGCGCGCCGAGTAGAGGGAGGCCGAGGACGATCGCGATTTCCACTCAGTCCTCCTTCAGCTTTTCCATGTGCCGGATATCGAGGCTGTCGAAACGCTCGCGGATATGGAAGAAGAAGATACCGAAGATGAAGGTGCCCACCAGCACGTCGAGCGCCACGCCCAGCTCCACCACGAGCGGCATGCCGTAAGTGGCGCTGGTGGCGGCGAAGAAAAGGCCGTTTTCCATCGCCAGAAAGCCGATGACCTGCGGCACCGCCTTCTGGCGCACGATCATCATGAGGAAGGAGAGCAGCACGCTCGCGAGCGCGATCCCCAGCGTCGAGCGCGTGAGCGTGGTCGCCATCTGCGAGATCGGCGTGGCCAGGGCGAAGGCGAAGATCACCAAGCCGATCCCGATCAGCATCGTCGTCGGAATGTTGATCAGGGTCTCGATGTCCCAGCGCACGAAAAGGCGGTCGATCAGCCGGTGCAGCACCCAGGGGATGAGGATCACCTTGAGCAGCACGGTGATCAGCGCCGAGTAGTAGAGGTGCGTCTGGCCGGTCGACCAGGCGACGATGCCCGTGGAGGCTGCGAGTGCCGCGCCCTGCCAGGCGAGGAGCTTGATGAGCGTCAGCACGCGCCGCTGCGACAGCATCGCGAACGCGAGCAGCAGGAGGAACGCGGCGAGCACGTTGACGAGCTCGGCGAGGAGTGTGATTCCCACTTCAGCCTTTCACCAGGAAATGAGTCAGCATGCCGAGCACGGCGAGCAGGAACGCGGTGGACAGGAACTCAGGCGCGAGGAAGAGGCGCAGCTTCGCGAGCAGCGCCTCGATCAGCGCGAGGCCGGCGCCGGCGAGTGCGAGCTTGCCCGCGAGCGCAGCAAAAGCGTACGGCAGCGCCGACCAGTCGCCGGCGTCGGCGATGCCCCAGGGGAGGAAGAGCGCGATGCCGATGGTCATGTAGGCGAAGAGCTTGATCGCGACCGCCCACTCGATCAGCGCCAGATGCCGCGCCGAGTACTCGAGGATCAGGGCCTCGTGCACCATGGTGAGCTCGAGATGGGTGGTGGGGTTGTCGATCGGGATGCGGGCGTTCTCGGCGAGGAGCACCATGAGAAAGGCCACCGCTGCGAAGGCGAGGCTCGGGTAGAGGGCGAACTCGCGGTGCGCGAGGGTATCGACGATGGTGGTGAGCTGAGTGGAGCCGGAGATGAACGCCGCGGTGAACAACGTCATCAGCATCGCGGGCTCGGCGAGAAAGCCGATCAGCATCTCGCGCCGCGCGCCCAGACCGCCGAACGAGGTGCCGACGTCCATGGCGGCGAGCGCCGAGAACATGCGCGCGAGGGCGAATACGCCCACCAGCGCGATGATGTCCGCGGCGGGCGCGAAGGGGAGGCCGGTCGCGAGCACCGGAACGATGCCCGCGGCGAGCCACATGCAGCCGAACAGGATGTAGGGCGTCCAGCGGAAAATCGGCGATGCGTCGCGCGCGAACACCGCGTCCTTGTGAAACAGCTTCGCGAGGGTAAAGTACGGAAGTAGTATGGAAGGCGCCGAGCGGTTCTGCAGCCAGGCGCGGCACTGGTTCACCCAGCCCGTCAGGAGCGGCGCGGCGAGCACGACGAACACCGACTGCAGGATCTGGAAAGCGATTCCGGGAACGCTGTTCATCGTACGAACACCAGCAGCGCAATCAAGGTGATGAAGCTGTAGAGCAGGTAGATGCTGATCCGGCCCTGCTGCAGCAGAGCGATCTTCGAGGAGACGAATTCGGCCGCCCGCGCCACGGGCAGGTACAGCCAGTACCAATGGCGGTCCTCGACCTTGAGCGAATATCTGGGCTCGGCGTCCTCGGGACCGGGCAGCCGGCGGTCCATGCGGTAGAGCGGGCCGAAGACGTGTCGGATCGGCTGGCCGAAAGCATCCGCGGTGTCCTGCATTCGCGAAGTCTGCTCGGGATAGCCGCAGTCCCAGGGGGCGGCGAAGCGCACGCGTCCGTGGTAGAAGCGGCGCACCAGCAGGAACGTGAGCAGGGTCGCCGCGGCGATGACCACGAGAAAGATCACCGGCGAGTAGCTCGCCTGCCCGGCCGAGGTTGGCACCAGCCACAGCCAGCCCGAACCGGCGAGCGCCTCCTCGGACAACCCCTGTCCGGTCAGCGAGACGCCGACGCGGTTCAGCATCAGCAGGAACGAACTCGGGAAAAGTCCGAGCACGAAGCAGCCTGCGGCAAGCCAGGCCATGCCGTAGCGTTCCATCCTGCCGGCGTCGCCGGCGTGTGGCACCGGCGTGCGATGAGCCGGCTCGCGCGCCTGGCCGAGAAACGCGATGCCGTAGACCTTGACGAAGCACATCGCGGTCAGGGCGCCCGCGAGGGCGAGAGTCGCGGCGAAAAGCGGCAAGAGACTCCGCACGACGCCGTGCTGGAGGATCGTCGCTTGCAGGGCGGCCTGGAAGGTCAGCCACTCCGAGACGAATCCGTTCAAGGGCGGCAACGCCGAGATGGCGAGCGCGCCGATCAGGAAATAGAACGCGGTCCTCGGCATGCCGCGGATGAGGCCTCCCATGTCGTTCAGGTTGCGCAGGCCCGTGGCGTGAAGGATAGAGCCCGCTCCGAGAAAAAGGAGCCCCTTGAACACGGCGTGGTTGAGCGTGTGGTAGAGCGCGGCGATCAGGGCGAGCACGCCGGCTGCGGCGTGGCCGAAACCGATGAACACCATGGACATCCCGAGGCCGAGCAGGATGATGCCGATGTTCTCGACCGAATGGTAGGCGAGCAGGCGCTTCAGATCGTGCTGCATGAGGGCGTAGAGCACGCCGAAGAGCGTCGTAGCCGCGCCGACCGTGAGCACCACCATTCCCCACTCCCAGCGCAGGTTGCCGATCAGGTCGAAGATCACCCGTACCATGCCGTAGATGGCGGTCTTCAGCATGATGCCGCTCATCAGCGCCGACACCGGCGAGGGCGCGGCGGGATGCGCCTCCGGCAGCCACGCGTGAAGCGGCAGCATCCCCGCCTTGGCGCCGAAGCCGAAGAACGCGAGCAGGAAGGCCACCGTCGCCCACGCCGGCTGCAGCTGAGCGGCGCGCAGCGCGTCGAACGTGTAGTCGCCGCGGCCCCCGTGCAGAACGCCGAAGCAAAGCAAGATCGCGATCGCTCCCAGATGCGCGATCAGAAGATAGAGGAACCCCGCGCTGCGGATCGCCGGCTGCTGGTGGTCGGTGATGACCAGAAAATACGACGAGAGCGCCATCGTTTCCCAGGCGACCATGAAGAGATATGCGTCGTCGGCGAGCAGGACGAAGGCCATGCTCGCGAGGAAAACGTGGTACTGCAGGCTGATGAGCGTGAGGCGTCCCGAAGGCTCGTTGCCGAAATAGCCGGCGGCGTACACGGAGATGCCGGCCGAGACCGAACCGAGCAGCATCAGGAAAAATCCCGCGAGCGGGTCGACACGCAGATGGAAGGGCAGATCGGGCAGCCCGAGCGGCAGCGTCAGGATCTGCGGGGGCAGCCACACCGCCTGCAATCCGAACGCAGCGAGCGCGACGCCGGCCGCCGCACCCAGCGGAAAGGCGATTCGTCTCGCGAAAAATGCGTTGTTCGTCGGGACCAGCCCCAGCACGGCCACCGCGAGCCAGCCGACCGCGACCAGAAGCGAGCCTGCGAGCGGCGAGGAAGCCATGCCCGTTCCTACTTGACCTTCATTCCGGCCTGCGCGCCGCTGTCGGGCGAGAGGAGAAACAGTCCCGGCCCTTCACCGGAAGCGGCCAGAACCATCCCTTCGGACACACCGAATTTCATCTTGCGCGGCGCAATGTTCGCCACCATCACCGTGAGCCGGCCTTCGAGCTTCGACGGATCGTAGGCCGACTTGATGCCGGCGAACACCGTGCGCATCCCGTCGCCGATGTCGAGCGTGAGCTTCAGGAGCTTGTCCGCGCCGTCGACGTGCTCGGCTTTGACGATTCTCGCGATGCGCAGATCGAGCTTGTTGAAGTCGTCGATGGAGATGACGCCCTCTCCCGCTGCTGCGGGAGAGGGCTGGGGTGAGGATGCGGTCATGGTTGCTTCCTTGCTGACTTCAAACAGCGCGTCGAGCTGTTTTTCTTCGACGCGGGTCATGAGGTGGGTGTATGCCTTGATCCTCGTGAGTGGCTCCGGCACCCGATTAAATTGCAGCGGCTCACAATTCAAAAACGATTCGGCTCTTATCGCAAGACTTGGGAGAACTGGTTTAAGCCAGCACGTTAGAAGCTGAAAGCCGCGAATGCAGACAGAGCAAACATTGTGCAGTTGCTGATGCTTTCCGGGGTCTTTGGCAAGTTCCCAAGGTTTGGCGGCATCGAAGTAGCCATTGATCATATCGGCAAACGCCATTGCGGTTCGTATCGCTTTGCCGAATTCACGCGATTCGTATGCTTCGCCTACCTCTCCAAACATTTGCGGAACCGCGTAGGCGTTCCAAAATTTGTCAAACGTTGTGTCCGTCACCTTGCCGTCAAAATATCGAGTAAGAAAACTTGCACAGCGGCTCGCGATGTTCACGTACTTGCCGACGAGGTCACTGTTGATACGCGCCATGAAATCGTCCGGATCGAAATCGATGTCTTCGACGTTCGCGTTCAGCTTCGCCGCGATGTAATAGCGCAACCACTCCGGATTCATTCCGAGCTTGAGGTAGCGCAGCGGGTCGATTCCCGTGCCGCGCGATTTCGACATCTTGTCGCCCGAGACGGTGATGAAGCCGTGCACGTACACATGGTCCGGCGCCTTGTAGCCGGAGAACTGGAGCATGGCCGGCCAGAACAGCGTGTGGAAGTAGATGATGTCCTTGCCGATGAAGTGGATCATCTCGGTGCCGCCGCCGGGCTTCACGAACGCGTCGAAGTCGATCTGCTTGCGGGCGCAGTAGTTCTTCAGGCTCGCGAAGTAGCCGATCGGGGCGTCGAGCCAGACGTAGAGGTATTTCTCTTCCTTGATATCGGGAATCCGGATTCCGAAATAAGGCGGGTCGCGCGAGATGTCCCAGTCGGCGAGCGTCTTGTCGCCTTTGCCTTCGAGCCATTCCTTCGCCTTGTTCGCGACTTGAGGCTGCAGGCGGTCTGACTTGTTGATCCACTCGCGCAGGAATGCGGTGCACTTCGGATCGGAAAGTCTGAAGAAGTAGTGCTCAGATGATTTTAGCACCGGCTTTGCACCGGACAAGGTCGAGTACGGATTTTTGAGCTTCGTCGGCGAATAGACGGTACCGCAGTTTTCGCACGCATCTCCATACTGATCCTTCGCGCCGCAGTTGGGGCACTCGCCCTTGATGTAGCGGTCGGCGAGGTACATGCCCTTCACGGGATCGAAAAACTGTTCGACCGCCTTCTTGTAGACCAGACCCGCTTTGTCGAGCTTGCGATAGATGTCCTGTGAGAGCTCGGTATTTTCTTTCGAGTGGGTCGAGTGCCAGTTGTCGAATTCGATGTGGAATCCGTCGAGGTATTGCTTGCGCCCCTTGGCGATTTCCGCGATGAATTGCTCCGGCGATTTCCCCGTCTTCTCCGCCGCCAGCATGATCGGCGCGCCGTGGGCGTCGTCGGCGCCGATGAAGTGCACTTCGTGGCCTTGCATTCGCTGGAACCGCACCCAGATGTCCGCCTGGATGTACTCCATGATGTGGCCGATGTGGAACGGGCCGTTCGCGTAAGGCAGGGCGGTGGTGACGAACAGCCGGCGGCGCATGCTGACTTTCAAAAGCCGTCATTCTATCGCCTCGCGCCTCGCGTCGGGCGCGCCGCGGATCGGGGCTCAGACCAGAGCGATCACCGTCGCGATGACGACCGCCGCCCCGACCGTGGCGGCCATGATCAGGTTTTCGCGCTGCCCCCACGGGCGCTCTCCGGGGCGCAGCGCCCGGTCGCGCGATATCGACGTCGCCGAAATGGATCTGGTCGAAACGAACTCGGTCGTCCCGTCCGCGCCGATCTGACGCATCAGGCGCTGGGTCGCTTCCTGCGAATCGAACGCGCGCGAGATGCCCTTGGTCGGCGAGGGCACCGACGCGACCTCTTCGCCCGATTCCCCTCCCGGATTCTGCGCAATCGGGGCTGTCGCGCCCTGGGGCGCCACCGGAATCGGGGGGCGCGTCGTCGCGAGGACCGGGCCCGCGCCTTGATGGCCCGTTTCCATCTGCAACCTGCACTCGCGCAGGTCGTTCGCAAAATCGGCCGCGCTCTGGTAACGCGCCTCCGGGGCCTTGGCGAGCACCTTGGCGATGATGTAGTCGAGCATCACCGGCACTTGCTGATTGGCCGAGCTGGGCGGCGCCGGATCGTGGTTGGTGATCTGATACATCAAGGCGCTCAGGCCTTCTCCATTGAAAGGCGTGGCCCCGGTCAGGCACTCGTAGAGGATGACCCCGAGCGAAAAGATGTCCGAGCGATGATCGGCGCGCTTTCCCACAACCTGCTCGGGTGAGATGTACTTGGGCGAGCCCATGATCACGCCGGTCTGGGTGCGCGTTTCGCTCGAGCGCATGCGGGCAATGCCGAAGTCGGCGATTTTCGCTCGCCCTTCCGGCGTGATCATGATGTTGGCGGGCTTGATGTCCCGATGCACGACCTGGTGCTGGTGGGCGTAGGCGAGACCCTCTCCGACTTGGGCGGCGATGTCGACCGCCTGCACGACCGGAAGCGATTGCCCCTGGGCGAGCAGCTCGCGCAGCTCGCGGCCCTCGATGTACTCCATGGCCATGTACACCAGGTGCCCGCTCTTTCCGATGTCGTAGATGATGATGATGTTCGGATGGTTGAGACTGCCCGCCGCCTTGGCCTCGGTGTAGAAGCGCGCCTCGTACTCCGCCATGCCCTCGTGCCCGGCCTCCTCCGTGTTGATGGTCTTGATCGCCAAAATGCGGTTGAGCATGGGATCGTTCGCGCGATACACCACTCCCATCGCGCCTTTGCCCAGCTCGGCGACGATCTCGTAGCGGCCCAGCAGCCAGGGTTCGGTCATGGTCGGGCTATTTCTTCGGCTTCACGCTGCGGAATGCGGGACCCCAGATCGGGTGTCCGGCCTCGTCGTCCCGGAGGTCGAATGAGGAATCGACCTCCAGCGCCATTCTGAATTCGTCGCGGCACTGCTGAATCCGGCTGGAGGCGCAATGGATGAATGCAAGATATTTGTGGGCGCTCGCCCGATTGGACGTGCCGCGCAGGCCCGAGTCGAGGCTCAGCTGCAGCAGTCTCGCGGCGT
The DNA here is from genome assembly GCA_005884335.1 of Betaproteobacteria bacterium. Classification (GTDB taxonomy): domain Bacteria; phylum Pseudomonadota; class Gammaproteobacteria; order Burkholderiales; family SG8-39; genus VBDM01. The sequence goes on from VBCJ01000298.1 coordinate 18,676, forward strand.
AGGCGTGCTCGCCGTCCTCGAAGGCTCTTATTCCGAATCCAAGCTCCGTCTCGCCTTTGCTCGAGAACGTCCCGCATCCGGCCATCACCAGGCAAACGAGCAATGACACGAGAGAGCGATAAACGGCCATAGCTCCTTTAGCGGCGGAATCGGTGCGTGATGCTGAGCTCCGTGCCCGGCTTAAGTTCGACGGTCTCGATGTGGGCCGGAAACGACCCGTTCCTCAACTCTACCCGATGCCTGCCTGGCCTGAGAGGGATAGCTCGCAGCGGCGGACTGACCCCTTGCCTCGTCCCGTCCACGAAAACCTCGGCCCAAGGCAAGGCGACGATATTGAGAGTGGCCTCGCGTGGGGGGGCGGGAATTGTTGCGACGGACTCCGGTTCCCTCGGCCTCAGCGGCGACGCGACCTCCTTCGCTTTGGGCGCTGCTTCGGTCTCGTTCACACTTGCCGTTTGCACCGGCGCACCGGCCTTGGGGGTTGCGACCGCGTCCCTCGCTCTGCGTGCTGTTGCCGGTTCCCTGGCTCGCGGCGGCGCTTTCGGCTCGTCCGCTTGCGGCGGCACCTCCGGCTCGTCCGCCTGCGGAGGCGCGGATTCGGGCGCCTCGACTTCGGGCGCTGCTGGCGACGCCACCAACACCACCGTTCTCGCCTCGCCGTCCGAGTTCCGGTGGCTGCGCGCGATGTCTCCGGTGCCGACGATCAGCGTGAACGCGAGCGGCGCGGCAACCAGCAGCTTGCCGTTGACCGCCAGCGTGTCCGGCCAGGTCCTGGGCCGCAGCTTCAGGAATTTCGGGATGTGCAGCTTCGGAAGACGCAGGGTCGGCTTCGGTGCGGGCACGGGGACCGTGCGCCGCAGATTGCTCGGCGCCGAGCTGATCGCGTAGACCTCGTGCTCGCGCACGTGCTTGTCGGTCTTGGCTCCTTCGTAGTGAAACAGTTTCCCGTAGTCCTCAGACAGGCGCGCCATCACATCGTAATAGGAGCGCGAGACGAGGATCTGGCCCGGCTCGGCGAAGCTCATGACGCGCTGCGCGACATTGATCCCGTCGCCGATGATGTTGGGCTGGCCGTTGATGTCCTTGACGAGCCTCACCGGCCCGAGGTTGACGCCGACGCGAATCTGCAACTGCGGGCCGCTGGTGACGTCCTGGCCGGCAACGGCATCGCGCAGGCTCATGCCCGCGAACAGGGTGTCTTCGGGGTCCCCGAGAAAGCTCACGGCCGCGCCGTCCCCCGTGTCGAGGATGATGCGGTCGTCGGTGGCGACGCCGGCGATCGCCTCGGTCAGGACGGCGTTGAAGCGTTCCTTCAGAGCTATTTGCTCGGCAACCGAGCGCAGCGAGTAGTCGACGATGTCGAGAAAGAGCACGCTGCAGATGAATGTTCGATTGGTATGCTCCGCCATCTTTGTCCGCCGCAGTCTGCCTGCCGGGCTGCTCCGCGCGTGTGCGGCCCGTGTTCCCTTGGGGCTCCATTCTACCGCGGCAGGGCGCGGCAGGCACCCGAAAGTTGCTAGAATATCAACCCATTGCCAGAGCAGGTAGCATTCCGCGCGACGGAAATCGCGTGAACCATCATGTCAGTCACGCAGGAACAAGTTCACGGTGCGCTCAAGGAAGTCCTTGACCCGAATACCGGCAAGGATTTTCTCGCGACCAAGTCGGCGAGAAACATCAAAGTGGAAGGCGGCAGCGTCTCGCTCGAGATCGAGCTGGGCTATCCTGCGAAAACCCAGCTCGATCCGATCCGCAAACTCATCGCGGGAAAGCTCCGCGGCGTCCCGGGCGTGAGCGCCGTGAACGTCAGTGTCGCGAGCAAGATCGTTTCCCACTCGGTGCAGCGCGGGGTCAAACTGATTCCCGGTGTGAAGAACATCGTCGCAGTCGCCTCCGGCAAGGGCGGGGTGGGGAAATCGACGACTGCCGTGAACCTGGCGCTTGCGCTCGCGGCCGAAGGGGCGAGCGTCGGGGTGCTCGATGCCGATATCTATGGGCCCTCGCAGCCGATGATGCTCGGCATCACCGGTCGGCCCGAGTCCAAGGACGGCAAGACGCTCGAGCCGATGATGGGCCACGGCATCCAGGCGATCTCGATCGGGTTCCTCATCGACATCGATACCCCGATGGTTTGGCGCGGTCCGATGGTGACGCAGGCCCTCGAGCAGCTCGTAAAGGATACCCGCTGGCGGGACGTCGATTACCTCATCGTCGACATGCCGCCTGGCACCGGAGACATCCAGCTCACGCTCTCCCAGAAAGTGCCGGTCACCGGGGTGGTGATCGTCACCACGCCCCAGGACATCGCGCTCATCGACGCACGCAAGGGCCTCAAGATGTTCGAGAAAGTCGGCATTCCCATCCTCGGGATCGTGGAGAACATGAGCACCCACATCTGCTCCCAATGCGGTCACGAGGAACACATCTTCGGGCAGGGCGGGGCCGAGCGCATGTGCAAGGAATACGGCACCGAGCTGCTCGGAGCACTGCCGCTCGACATCGCCATCCGCGAGCAGGCGGACTCGGGCAAGCCGACCGTGGTCGCCGACCCGGAGGGCCGGGCGGCGGAGATCTACAGGGCGATCGGACGCAGGCTTGCGGTCAAGATCGCGGAGTCCGCCAGGGACATGACCTCGAAGTTTCCGAACATCGTCGTCTCCAAGAACACCTGAGGGGCTCACCGCCGATGAGCATCAAGTCGGACAAGTGGATCCGCCGAATGGCGGCCGAGCGCCGCATGATCGAGCCGTTCGAGCCGGGGCAGGTGAAACAGGTCAACGGTCGTCGCATCGTTTCCTACGGCACGTCGAGCTACGGCTACGACATCCGCTGCTCGAATGAATTCAAGCTGTTCACCAATCTCAACTCGACCATCGTCGACCCCAAGAATTTCGACGACAAGTCCTTCGTGGACGTCAAAGGCGACTCCTGCATCATCCCGCCCAACTCCTTTGCCTTGGCGCGAACCGTCGAGTACTTCCGCATCCCCCGGAACGTGCTCACCATCTGCCTGGGGAAATCGACCTACGCCCGCTGCGGGATCATCGTCAACGTCACGCCGCTTGAGCCCGAATGGGAGGGGCACGTCACGCTGGAGTTCTCCAACACCACGCCGCTCCCGGCCAAGATCTACGCCAACGAGGGCGTGGCCCAGGTCATCTTCATCGAATCCGACGAAGTCTGCGAGACCTCCTACAAAGACCGCGGCGGGAAGTACCAGGGACAGAAGGGCGTCACCCTTCCCAAGATCTGAATCCTCCCCACTCCCTATTGCGTTTCGGGTCCGTCGGGCCTACCATCTGTTGTGGTCTCAACACGGCGGAGGAAGCCGCCGGCGCGCGCGGGAGGCGTGCAGAATGCCGAAAATTCCGCTTGATTTCAGAAACGCAATCCCTATAATCGCGTGCATACGGGCTCCGGTTCGGTTGTCTGCAAAGCGGACGGTCAAACCCGGGCCCGATGCTTTTGGAGATCGGATTTTGAACTGCAAATCACCCGCAAAGGAGGTCATCATGACAAGCAAAAGGGAGCACTACGGTTCGCAGGACTTTTTCGCACTCGACATTCCCGTAACCTAGGTTCGTCCTGGAGACCCAAACGATGCAGATGCGTGCCGGCGTAGCAAAAAAGACCATCCGATCCATCCGACAGCAGGCATTCGAAGCAACCCACCTCTTCGACTCGCACCCCGAGTCGAGCCTGGATTTCGAGAAAGTCCGGGCGGCAGTCAAAGACGGCTACGACAAGCCGTTCCTCCTGATCGATTCCGCCATCGTCCGCGAGAAGACGCGGCGCTTCACCGCGGCGATGCCGCGCGTGCTGCCGCACTACGCGGTCAAGGCCAACCCGGATCCCCGCATCCTCAAGCTCATGCTCGAGGAAGGCGCCGGATTCGAGATCGCTTCCGTCGCCGAGCTGGACCTCCTCCTCGGGCTGGGCGTTCCCGGGGCTGATGTCTTCTACTCCAATCCGGTCAAATCGCGCGACCAGATCGCCTACGCCGCATCGAAGGGTGTCCAGTGGTACGTAATCGACTCGGTCGAGGAGCTGACGAAAATCCAATCGATCAAGGCGGACGCCAAGCTCTACCTGCGGGTCGATACCCCCAATATCGGCAGCGACTGGCCCCTCGCCGGCAAGTTCGGCGCCCACGCCTCCGAGGTCCGCGACATCGTCGTCACGGCGGCGAGGCTCAAGGTCGACCTCGCCGGCGTCGCCTTCCACGTGGGCTCGCAGTGCCGCAATCCGGAGAACTGGCGGGTCGGCATCGAAAAGTCGCGCGCGGTTTTCGACCAGATGCTGAAAGCAGGACTCAATCCGCGGCTTCTGAACATCGGCGGGGGTTTCCCAGTGAGGCACGTCAAGCCGATCCCCGCGATCGAGGTGATCGGCGAGGTCGTCAACCGGGCGCTGAGCGCGTTTCCTGACGCAGTGAAGGTGATCGCCGAGCCGGGCCGGTTCCTGGTCTCCGACGCCGGCTATTTCGTCTGCCGCATCATGGGGACGGCGACCCGCGCGAACAAGCGT